>JABDJG010000178.1 GCA_013002595.1 Hyphomicrobiales bacterium
CTTTCGCGATGCTCTGCTATGACGTCCAAGGACAGGTATTTGTGTGTGCCAGTCAGATAGATGGCCGCCATCGCCAGCAGTAGAACCACCACAGGGCCAAATCGTTTGACCGGGCTGGCCGTTCGGCCAATCGTTTCAGCGGCAGGTTCGCTTATGGGGTCCGTCATGGGCAGGAGTACCAATCATCATGGCCGATCATTGTTCAAAACTCCGGTTGCAACAGTTTGCACAGCCGAAGTCACATCGCGCCCAACCTGAAGTCCTGTTCCATGTGCCTGATTAACCGGCGGCTGGATAGTGTGTCTCAAGCTGTTGTGAACAAATATCAGAGCCTGTGAGTTAGTGCAAAGAGGCCCCTGAACTGCGCGGTTTTGCCGGTTCCACCGGCAAGGGAACGCGTTGACTTTAGGCAGTTATCTCCGTATAAGCCGGGCAACTCGGCGGTCGAGAACCCCAGGCGCTGATATTACATCGCGCGGGCATTGATCAACCAATTGAAATTGCTTAGTTAATTTGAGGCTGTACCGGCCTTGCGGAAATACGGAGAATTAACGTGAAACGTACCTTTCAACCCAGCAGGCTGGTCCGGAAACGGCGCCATGGATTTCGTGCACGTATGGCGACCAAGGGTGGCCGCAAGGTCATTCAGCGGCGGCGCCAGCGCGGCCGTGCGCGTCTGTCAGCATAACTTAGCCAATTTCCGCGCCGGGTCACTATGGAATGATTTCGCCGGCAGCAGCATGTCTGCCCAGGCCGAATGTACAAGACATCATGGATAGGCTCACCCGCAGACGTGAGTTTCTCAAAGCGTCAAATGCCCCATCCTGGAAAACGCATAGTGTTATCGTACAGGCACGCCGCCGCGGCGATGAGATGCCGGCCCGTACCGGATTTACGGTCACAAAGAAACTCGGCAACGCGGTTGTCCGCAACCGGATCAGGCGCCGCATCAAGGAGGCTGTCCGGCAAACTTGCCCGGAACAGTTAGAACCTGGAACCGATTATGTGTTTATCGGCAGGCAAATGGCGCGGGACCGTTCGTTCAATTTGCTGATGGAAGATATTGACCAGGCTCTTAAACACCTCAATAAGGGGCAAAGCAATCACAAATTCCCGCGCAGAATTGCCAAATGAGCCAAATCCGCAAGGCAGAGCATGAATAGCGACAACAAGAATTTCATATTAGCGATCGCATTGTCTGCACTGCTGATCATCGGCTGGCAGGTGTTCTACGTGCAGCCCGAGATCGAACGCCAGCGGCTGCTGCAGGAAAAAGAGGCGGCCCAGTCAACGAAGGTTGATGATGGCACCGTACCGCAAGCCGGCGGCACCAAGACCGTACCGCAAGCCGGCGGCACCAAGACCGTGCCGCAAGCCGGCAGCGACGCCACCGTTCCCCAGGCTGGCGTTTCAACCGCGCCAACCGCCCCGACCGCAGCCGGCCTGAGGCCACGTGCGGTGGTTATTGCGGCAACTCCGCGCGCTGAGATCAAGACGCCAAGTCTGGCCGGGTCGATCAACCTTGAAGGTGGCAGGATCGATGACCTGCATCTGTTGAAATACAAGGAAACGGTCAAACCGGGCAGCCCGACCATTACGCTTTTGTCGCCATCGGGCACGGAAACCGGATTTTTCGCCGATCACGGCTGGGCGCCTTCGCAAGGCAATACCGCAAAATTGCCGACGCCCAAAACCGTCTGGAGCATTGCCGGCAACCGCACCTTGACCCCAGACGCGCCGGTTACCCTGACCTGGGACAATGGCAGCGGGCTGGTGTTCAAGCGCACGTTTTCCGTCGACAAGGACTACATGTTCGGCGTCACCCAGGAGGTAATGAACAATACCGGCGCGCCGGTGGTGCTGTACCCTTATGCACGTGTTCAGCGGCAACAAATCCCCAAGATCGAAGGCTTCATCATCCTTCATGAGGGCCTCGTCGGTGTTCTGGGCGAAGACCTGAAAGAACTGGATTATGACGACGTCAAGGACGATCCCAAAGCAACGGTCGCCGATTCCAAGGGCGGCTGGCTGGGGATCACCGACAAATACTGGGCCGTGGTTGTCATCCCGCCACAGGACACCGAAATCACCGGCCGTTTCACTTACACTCCGGCAAATGGACGTGATCTGTTCCAGTCCGCCTACACGCACAAGACCGGACTGACGGTGGCACCGGGCCAGACCGGAAAGTTCGACAGTCAGGTCTTTGCCGGGGCCAAAGTGGTCCAGACCATCAACAGGTATGCCGAGGAAACAAATATCACCCAATTCGACCTGATGGTCGACTGGGGTTATCTCTACTTCATTACAAAGCCGCTGTTTTGGTTGCTCGACAAGCTTTACGGCATGTTCGGCAACTTCGGTGTCGCCATCCTGATCGCCACGGTGTTGATCAAGATCGCGTTCTTCCCGCTGGCCAACAAGTCATACGCGTCCATGGCCAAGATGAAGGTGTTGCAGCCGGAACTGGTGAAATTGCGCGAACGGTTCGCCGATGACAAGCAACGCCAGCAAAAAGAAATGATGGAGCTCTACAAAAAGGAACAGGTCAATCCGATGGCCGGTTGTCTTCCGGTGCTGCTGCAGATCCCGGTATTCTTTGCGCTCTACAAAGTGCTGTTCGTCACGATCGAGATGCGACATGCGCCGTTCTATGGCTGGATCAAGGATCTGTCGGCGCACGATCCAACCAGCCTGTTCAACCTGTTCGGGCTGATCCCGTGGGAGCCGCCACTGTTCTTGATGATTGGCGTGCTGCCGCTGATCATGGGCATCACCATGTGGATCCAGATGCGGCTCAACCCGGCACCGCCGGACCCGATCCAGGCACAGATCTTCAACTGGATGCCACTGTTCTTCACCTTCCTTCTGGCAAGTTTCCCGGCCGGGCTGGTGCTCTACTGGGCCTGGAACAACTTCCTGTCGATTATCCAGCAGGCCACGATCATGAGGCGGCACGGCGCGGATATCAATTTGTTGCAGAACATCAAGGACTCTCTGCCGTTTCTGTTCAAGAAAACAACTGCCGAGTGAGCGGTGCATGCGGTGGCTGAAGACGACCAACGATTTACCGACGAGGAGCTGGAACGTGGCCGGCTGCTGTTTGCCGGTGAGGTAGAGTTTCTGCTGGGCGTTGCCGCACTCAAACAGCTGCCGGAAGATTTTCCTGTCGAGATTGCGTTTGCCGGACGATCAAACGTCGGCAAATCATCTCTGCTCAATGCGCTGACCAACCGCAAGGACATCGCACGCACCTCGAACACGCCGGGGCGCACCCGCGAGCTCAACTATTTTCTCGTCAGCAAGCAACTGGCCATGGTCGACATGCCCGGCTACGGCTATGCCAAAGCCCAAAAGACACTGGTCGCAAAATGGCAGAGCCTGGTCAGGTCATATCTGCGCGGGCGTCCCAACCTCAGGCGGGTTTTCGTGCTGATCGATGCCCGGCATGGCATCAAGCAGACCGATCTGGAAACACTGGAACTGCTCGATGAAACAGCAGTGAGCTACCAGATCATCCTGACCAAGATCGACAAGATCCGGACGCACGAACAAAAAGAGGTGATTGAACGCATCCTGTCCGACATCAAGAAACGCCCTGCAGCGCATCCCGAGATACATGTCACATCCAGTGTGAAAGGTACCGGCATCGCCGAGCTTAGGGCCGAAATGGCGGCAATGCTGGGCTCATAATGGATAATCACCCCCGCTGAGGGGGCGGGGGTGACAGGGGCAGGTCCTAATTAAACGCAAAGGACCTTACGGGGACACCATCATTCCTTGGGCTTGCGGAATTTTTCGTGACAGCCCTTGCAGCCACCACCAAGACCGCCCAGCGCTCCTTTCAGCGCGTCCATGCCACCGCTGGCAGCTTTGGATGCAGCTTCAGCAGCAGCAACAAACGCTTCCTGTTTCTTGGCGGCTTCGGGATAGTTCGTCCAATTCAGTTTGAGGGCGCGGGTCTTACCCGGCAGGGCCTCGGCATCGGAGCCTTGCGGCCACATGGCGCCGTTTTTCATCTTGGCTGCTGCGAGCAGATTATCGGCAAAGCCCTGGGCCTTTGCAGCGTCATACTCGGCTTCACCTTTGACCATCGCGGCAAGGCTGCCGATGTTGAAACTGTAAATTTGCATGACGGCTTGCCTGGCCTTGATCTGCTTTTCAAAACCTGAATGGCCATCGGACAATGCTGCTGTGGACAGGGCAACGAGTCCGGCTGCGGCTAGGCCAATCTTGACGATATGCTTCATTGGTAACTCTTCCTCCCAAAGTCTGCTGTGGAACACACACCAACGAGACTATACTATGCGCCCACGCTCGTTAATGCCCAATGGACGCAAGGTAAATGTGCAAAAATGCATAAACTGGACTGGAGCGACCTGCAGTACATCCTGGCTGTGGCGCAACAAGGCTCGCTGGCTGGCGCTGCACGGTTTCTCAGCGTCAACCATTCGACCGTGCTCAGGCGCATCAACGCTTTTGAGCAATCACAAGGGGTTCGGTTGTTTGAGCGTCAGCGCACCGGTTACCGGCTGACCGGCGAAGGTCAGCAGCTTCTTGAGGCGGCGCAAGATGTCGAGGGCGTCGTCAACTCGCTGGAAAGAAAGATCGCCGGCAAGGACTTGCGGCTGGCCGGTGCGATCCGGCTGACAACAACCGACTCGTTCCTGTTCCGCCTGCTCGGTCCGCACCTGGCGGAATTCCAAAAAGCTTATCCTGATATCGTTCTCAATGTGAGGGTCACCAACCATGTGCTGAGCCTCACGCGGCGGGATGCCGACGTCGCGATCAGGCCCGGCCGCACGATACCTGCACCGCTTGTGGGCGCCAGGATTTGTGATCTGAATTTTGCCCTGTATGCCTCGCCCGCCTACTGGCGCGATCACAAAAATATGGACACCAAGGCCTTGTCGTGGCTTGGACTTGACGATGCCCTGTCCGATGCGCCGCCGGGGCGCTGGCTGCGCGCCAACATTGCCGATGAACGGATCGTCTTTACAGCCGATACTTTTTTGGCCGTGCAACAGGCAGCAGAACATGGTCTTGGCATTACGGTCCTGCCGTGCTTCCTGGGTGACCAATCCCAGGGCCTCGTTCGAGCCAGCGACATCCTTGAGCCGTGTCAGAACGGCCTGTTGATACTGACCCATAAGGACCTGATGCAAACGGCACGCATCAAGACCTTTACCGAATTCATGCGTGCGGCGTTGGCAAGCGAGACTTCGCGCTTGCTCGGGTCACAATAACCAGTTCTATTGCCAGACAGGATGACGAGTGGGGAGACCGACTTAATGCAAGACGCCATGCAAGAGCGCACCTGCGAACTTCAGCGCCGGCTGAAGGACGAGGGCATCGATGTTGCGATCATTACCGATGAGGATTCAATTGCCTGGTTTGCCGGGTTCTGGGGGTATCTGGGCGTTGAATTCGGGCGCCCAACCATGCTTGTGGTGCCGGCGGATGCAGCGCCGAGCGTCATTACACCGCTGATGGAAAGCGATATGGCAAGCGCCATGACCTGGATCAAGGATGTGCGGCCGTGGCAGGATGCGCAGGGACCAGATCACTGGGATCAGGTTCTGGCTGACACCGTCAAGCCGATGGCCGGCCTCAAGGTCGGTATTGAACGGTTGAAGATGCCGGCGCTGGTCAGCAGGTTTGTCGAAGACACCTATGGCGCAGCACAACTAAACGATGTCTCAGGCGTGATTGGCGACATGCGGATGATCAAATCACCGCTTGAAATCGGCATCATGCGCCAGGCGGGCAAGGTTGCCATCGCCATGCTGGAAGGCGGGCGGGCGCGGCTCGGCGCCGGGGTGCCGGAATACGAGATCGCACTCGGGGTCATCGAAGGCGGCACCCGAAAGGCGGCCGGCTTCCTCACCGATGCCGGTTATGAGGCCTTCATCTCACCGATGGTGCACAACTTGCAGGTGCTGCAATCGGGCGAACACACCGCGATGGTGCATCGGCGGCCCAACGTACGTACCCTTGGCAAGGGCGATCCGATCTACTTCTGCTTTTGTGGTATCGTCAATTTCAAGCAATACAAGCTCGGGTTTGACCGGGAGTATTTCATCGGTTCGGTGACCGATGAGCAAGCCAAGACCTACGAGACCTGTATCGCAGCGCAAGAAGCGGCGCTTGCCGCTATACGTCCGGGCGCGATTGCCGAAGAGGTTCACAACGCGGCCAACGAGGTTTATCAGTCAGCCGGCTTTGCGCCAGGCTATCGCACAGGCCGGGCGATCGGTATATCCAACCTGGAAAGCCCTGAGCTAAAGGAAGGCGACCGAACGGTGCTGCGCGAGGGAATGACCTTTGCCGTAGATGGCGGCATTACGGTGCCCGGCAAATATGGCGCCAGGGTCGGCGACAGCATCGTTGTCACCAAGGACGGGTATGAGTTCTTCACACCCTACCCGAAGGATTTGACGGTGGTTTAGAGACCCCTGGCGGCCCAGCGCTGTGCACGCGCGATTCGCTGTTCGAGCGCGTGACCTACGGCGGCCTTTCGATGCTCAGTTGCTGTGCTCGGCTCAAGCTTGAGCAGGTCGTTTGCCACTTTCCTGGCCTTTCCGGATGTGAAGTGCTGGGCCAGGCCGTTTCGTGCTTCAGGGTCTTCAATGGCCTCGCCAGCGGCAACGCACAATTCCTGCAGGACCTCCAGCCAGGCATGCATGTTGCGCATCGGCCGCTGCGGTTCGCCCGGATAGACAGCAACTTCAAGTGCGCGCCGGATCACCTGGGCAGCAAGAGGCGAGGCCCGCGCCACATCACGCAGTCTGTCGGCCCAGCGTTTTGCGACAATGATACCGCCCATCAACAGGCCGTGCATAGCGACGCCAAACATCTCACCATCAAGCCTTCCGTCTTCAATCACGGCTATGAGTGCATCAACCGTTGCCTGGGCGGTGCCCTTATCCAGGGCGTTGAAGCCGCGCGCCAGCATTAACCGGCCCATCGGTCCGACCGGCACATCCGGGTCAAGGATCATGATCAGGCCGTCAGCGATGGGTTCGGTTGCCGGCTCGAAGCCGACGACACCATCGAGCATGCAGCCGGCCTTAGCCGAAAGTGCAAAGATCGGCTCGGGATGCTGCGGCCAGATGGCGGTGGTCCAGGATCCGACAAGATGGGTCATCTCATTGTAAAGATATGTGTCGAGCAGGCGGAGCTGCCGCGGATCCGACAGCCCGACCGTCGGCAAGCAGGTTTTGGCTCGAGGCGGTGTCTTTGGACGCTCAACTTCGCGTTCCCAGAACCAGCTCTCCTTGCCAAAATCGATGCCAGGCTCTCCGGGAGCACCACTGCCGATGGTAAGCTTGCAGCGATCATCGCCATGGCGGGTCTTGCCCCAATCTATCGAATAGCAAAGTGCCGGGGCCAGATGCTCGCCATGGCGCGACTCACCGGTAACCGGGATGGTGTCTTCATTGTCGCCAAATGGATCGCGGGACCGCGCGGCAGCAACCCAAATCGACGGTGTCTCGCCAATCGGCTCATCGCCACCCAAAGCGTAACGCAATGCGGATGCCCATTCACCGGAGAGGCCGGCAGCTGACTTCAGCGCTTGCGGGCGACCATCCGGGACCAGCCGCAACAGGGCCAGACACTGATCCGCCAGCCCGAGGGTTTCCTTGCTGGCATTGCGAGTGCGCTCGACCAGCATTCCCGAGTCGATCCAGCACCCATTGTGTGTCGGTGCACTGAACTGGGTACACAAGCGCCGCTTTAGGATTGCCGATGCCATTGCATCGGTCCGCAGCAACATGACCGATCGCGGATCTTCATCGTCAGCGAACACCGGATCGCTGGTCTCACCCAGCATGGCGCAAAGCACAATCTGCAGCGCACCGCGCGGTGTGTACCAGTCCAAACCCTGATAGCTCTGCGGGTTGAACCGCTTGAGCGCGCGCGCCAGCGGACCAAGCAGTTCCTTCTCGTTGGCGGGACGGTCGGCAGCAAACAGGACGGCCCCTGCGAGAACCCGCTCCACGCGATCCAACTCACTTGGATGCTCAATTGCAACGAGGGCCTCATCGATCAACTCTTCGAATGTACCCACCGGCGCAATGGCGCCCGCAGGATCAAGCCTCGGCACGTCCATCCCATTGAACGGCGCGGCAGCGATGCGGCCGTGCAACTGCTTGATCTCATCCAAAGCAAAATTGACGCCGGCCAGGTCGCGCAATCGGTCCGGCAGTGCCTGCGCGCGCGTAACAAGCTCATCCAGATCCTGAACGGGGACCTGTTCGACAGCTGTCGCATGGTCTGTGCCGGTTAGCAGCACCTGCGCCCTGTCGCGAAGAACCGGCGACATCACGTCAAGGCGCATTGCAATCGCCATTTGCGCATCGTCGCAAACTGCATCGGCGTGGTTCTCCATAAAGGCAAGACTGGCCTCCTGCACATCGGTCTTTGGATGCTCAAGACCGGCGGCTGCAACTGTCAGTGCGGCCTGCAATTGATCACGGTCCGAGCTGACAACTCCAGCCAAAAGCTGCAATCCGTCCTTTGCGGTCTTGGCAGAACCAGCGTAGAGCGCCGGCTCAATATTCGCCAAAAGCAGTTTTTCATCGAGCAATCGTGCCTTTTGGATCTTCTTTAGCGCCGCAAGCGCCATTGACACCGTTGGGCCGATCGGACTGGCCAAAAGTCCAAGGTATCTGTCCGCTCGAGCAGCCCGCTCCTCGTGCGTCGGCTTCAACTGTTCGTGAAAACGGGAGAACCAGCCGGCGCGGAACTGCTTGAACCCGCGGTTCAGCGCATCCAGACTGGCATCGAGCAGTCGCTGGCGATCGAGCAGGCCTTCGTTACTCAACGTTTCGAGCGTATCGCTCCATCTGCCGCGCACCTTGGGCGAAAGGTATTTCTCAAAATTGGCAAGGCTGACCTCGCCGCCACCTTCGACCTCGAACTGCCGCCAGATCGCGTGTTCGATCTTGTTCAGTACTGGCCTGACCTGGTCGACCGGCGGGATATCCTTCCGGCCTGCCGATCCCCAGCGTTCAAGCGACATGTAAGCGACCCCGATGGCATAGTTGTCATGTTCGGGCGGGTCGATTACACCGCGATCTACAAGGTCGACAAGATCGCCAACCAAACCACCGATGCCAAAAGCCGAGCTTCTTTGCTCCAATGCCTGTTCGACCCACTCGCTAAACCAGGGCACGTTGCGATCCAGCAAGATCGCGATGGCGCGCTCATCCACCCCCCACCAGCTATGGTCCTTGATCTCAGACAGGGTGGCGGTCGCGAACAGGCCGAGCCAAACATTGCGCTCATCCAGTGGCGATTCGTATCGCGCTGCTTCCCGGCGCCATCTGAGGAATTGCGGGGCAAGGGTACGGCGTTCGTTTTCAGGCATACCCTTGAAAAATCCAACCAGATCCGGCTCGGTAACGGTGCGTTTTTTCCCGAACCATCCTCGACGATCCGGCTCGGCCGTGATCATGTCTTCGAGTTGTTCGAGTTGCACGGCAGTTTCACTCACGCCTTGCTCCTTCTTCATCGGCTGCCTGCATCACCGCAAGGACATGCTTACAGGGTCCCGATTCGCCCAGCGTGCGGGCATACCAGGTACAGGTGCAGCGGAAGTCGTCCTCCCGGCACAGCACGCGGTGATCGACACCATCGCTCTCGACGATTGCCTCAAAGGCACCGTTCGCCGTTTTCAGCTGCTTCACCGCGCCCGAAGCGTGGAGTTGCCGCGCTGATTTGAGGCGCGGGTGGAGACCTTCGATCCTGCTCAAGTCGAAAGGCAGTTCACGATGAAAGAAGCTGCCCTCGCGCGGGTCCATGCCGACAAGGCCCTGTGCGGCAAGCAGGGCAAGTGCCGCCGAGACCTGTTTGCGCGGCAAATCGAGATCGCGAGCCAATTCAACC
Organism: Hyphomicrobiales bacterium; assembly: GCA_013002595.1. Taxonomy (GTDB): domain Bacteria; phylum Pseudomonadota; class Alphaproteobacteria; order Rhizobiales; family Aestuariivirgaceae; genus JABDJG01. Next base: position 9,892 of record JABDJG010000178.1, read on the forward strand.
GGCTTGAGACCCGATTGCCACTTGAGCGTTGCCTTGACGCGGGCGAGCGCTACATCCGCATCGGACGATCCAAGGGCCTTCAGGAGCTGACCTTCGCCGGAGAACCCCCGCGATGCCAGCGCGCTGAGAATCAGCATGAACCGGGCGAAGCCAAAGTCGAGCTCAAAACCACTGACGCCGGTATCGCTGCCGTAGACATTGAGGGCCCCGGCATGCCGCGCCAGAGGCTTCAGGGCTGCCAGGCGGCCGAGTGCGGCTGACGCAATGGCCTCGCCAGTCGCGCGCTGGCTCTGTCTGAGCCCCGCACCGGCGGGCACGAGCCAGACGCGCTCCTTGGATTTGACCTGGTTGGTGAGGCCCGCAAGGAATTGCCGTGCTGCAGGGCCGGTTAGCCTCGCGCGGTGCTCAAGGCCCGCCGCGAGGGCCTGGACTTCGGCAAAACCCTTCAACCAGCGCACCGGGAGTTTGACCTTGTGCTCGACGGCGCTACCGACGTCGCTGCTGATCGCGACGCTTTCAGGCGTTACCCGCAAGTCCAGAGAATTGCCGCTTCGGACCTTGCTGAGAGCTGCCCGCATTGGCGGGTTGAAGTCAACATTGGTCGTGCCCTTGCCGAATTCATCGGCCCGGAGCATGTCAGGCAACATGTCAGCGCGGGCATAGACGCCGCAGCACTGCGAGAAGGATTCGAAACGTAAACGGGTATCGGCGGCAGTAACAACCGGGTCAGCAGCCCGGATCATGGCGGCGACCATGCCGGGCGGGTAGTAATACCTTTGCAGGGCTACTTCCGAAGTTGCCAACAAAAGCCCGGCAGCAACATCCGGCCGGTCAAGCGAACCCGAAAAATACAGGCTTTCAGAAACCGGCATGCTGGACGCTGCCAGGGCGAGCTGCGACCTTGCGCCATCGTTCTGCAATCTGGAGGCGAAGGGATACTTGTAAACTTGTTCCAAGGGTTCTGCGGCAGCCACGACACTATCTCCAGAGAAGACTCATGCACCTTATGGCCTTTAGATTAACTGATAATTGCCGTACCGGGATGCTGTTTAGCGAAACCGGCCCAACCTCACGCCATCGGCGCTTTTGGCGGGCAGGCGAGGTGATCGCGTTTGATCCAGACACGGGCGCCATCCGGTCCGGCCTTGGCGCTCGACGTGCTGCCGTTTGGCAAACGCAACCAGGAATGTGTGCTGAAGTCTTCGCCGGCTTCGGTGAAGCCGCCCTCCAACACCAGCACTTCCATGCCACCAGGCGCATCCAGTTGAACCTCTACTTCAGGATGCCAACGCTCAAGAGCCACATCCTCGCGGCCATCCTTGAACAGGGACATGATCTCTACGCCGGCGCGGTCAGGATCGGGGCTGAATGCCTGGGTGCTTGTGTCCACCCTGAGCTGGTTGCGGTCGGCCATGTCGAATTGCCAGAGCTTGACGAAGATCATGCAGCCCGGCGCAGAGGCAGGCGTATGGCTCGTCTCGGGCGGGTTGCGCACATAGGTGCCGGGCGGAAAGTCACCGTGCTCGTCCTGGAAGATACCGTCCAGCACCAGAAACTCTTCACCGCCGGTGTGGACGTGGGGTGAAAATGCGCTGCCGGGCGCATAGCGGACGATCGAGGTGGCCCGGGCCACCTCATCGCCCAGCCGGTCGAGCATGCGGCGGTCGACGCCAGGCATAGGTGATGCGTTCCATGGGATCTGTGCTGCATGAACAACAGCGCGCTTTGAGAAATCGGCGTTCAGTTCCATCGGTGTTGCTTCCGGTTATTTGTCATCAACGACCAGCCTACCTTTCATTGCCGGATGAAACCGGCAGAAGTAGGCCTGAGGGGTATCGCGATCAACAACTATACTCCTTTGCTGATCCTTGTCGATTTGTCCGGTGTCCCAGCTCTCATCGTCGGCCGTTGCCGTATGAGGCGCGATGTCCCGGTTGATCCAATGCACAGTATCACCGACCTGCACATTCAAGCTGGCGGGCTTGAATTTGAACCCGCTAATCTCGACCACGTGTTTGCGGGGTTCAGCTGGCGCACCGGCGCCAACGGAAAGACCCGTGGCAGCTGATGCTGCCACGAGACCTGCCACGACTGAACGCCGTGTTGGGGTACGGGTCATTTCAGTTTCTTGACCATCATGACGGCATGCTGCTCGTGCACTTTGAAAATTTTCAGACCCGCCTCGAACAGCGCCTTGACTTGCGCGTTGTCGATGTTGGGAATGAAGGTATTTTCGACCAAGTCGTTGACCGCCTTGTGGTACGCCAGTTCATTGGCGGCATACCGCTTGTCGAAGGCAGCACCGCGCAGCTTGCTCATTTCATCGACGAGACCGTCTGCATTGGCCTGCAATTGCTTGGACAGAAAGTTGTCCTGCGGCCGTGCCTTGAGCTTTTTCAGCAAGGCGAGCGCCTGTTCGTTGACGGCCTGATGGTCGCGGATCATGGTGTTGGCGAATTCGCGGACAGCTTCATTCTTGGAAATGGCCAAAGCCAGATGGGCATACCGGATGTCGATGTTGTCGGCGACATATGCGACATGTGCGATTTCAAGATCGTTGAGTTCGGCTGGCGATTGAGCGTTGGCCGCACCGTGGCCCATGGCAAGCACGGCAATAAGCACGATCAGTTTGCGTTTGAAGTTCATAATACAGTTCCTTGTTCATCATCATTTCGACTGAATGCGCGATGACCGGTCAGCACACGTCGATTACAGATAAACAAATTTTACGCTCTTTAAATGCTGTATAATCCATAATTTTTGATCATTCGTCCAAAAGCGATTGTTAGTTTTCCTTTGACCGTTTAGACAGGGGAGCCATGGACCTGTTGAGCGACATACTTTCGCACCTCAAGCTGACCGGCACGCTGTACTTCAGGACATCCTTCACTTCGCCCTGGAGTATCAAGGTGCCACCGTTCGAGAATGTTGCACGGTTTCACTTTTCCCACCGGGGCCGCTGCTTTGTCCGGGTGGCCGGCAATGCCGACCCGGTCTTGCTTGAGCAGGGCGACCTGATCATCATAACCGCCGGCGCTGGACATACGCTTTATTGCGATCCCAAGACCGAGGACATGGCAGTGAAGCTCGACGAAGTCGTGCAGCAATCTGGATTTACCGGCACCGGCACGCTGGTTTATGGCGATTACGGCACGAACCACGAGACACAGCTGGTGTGCGGCCACTTCAACTTCGACCAGGATGCGCACCATCCACTGATCAATGCCCTGCCGCCGCACATCCACATCAAGAACTATGGCGAGACAGCCGGCAGCTGGATGGAAGCAACACTCAAAGTGATTGGAGCTGAGGCGTGCCGTGATGACATGGGCAGTGACTTGATTGGGCTGAAGATGTCGGAAATCATCTTTGCCCAGGCCCTGCGGAGTTACCTGAATTCTGATGGCGCGGACACACCGGTCCTTGCAGGGTTCTGCGACCCGCCGATCGCCCGGGTGCTGCAGGCAGTCCATCAGGATCCCGGTTTTGCCTGGAACCTTGAGGAGCTGACCGGCATTGCCGGTATGTCGCGCACCTCGTTCGTGAACAGATTTTCAGAGCGGATGTCGACAACACCGCTCAACTACATCACGCGATGGCGAATGCAGGTTGCACGGCAACTGCTGGCTGAAACCGCTGCGCCGATGATCGATGTTGCCGAAAGGGCCGGATACAATTCAGAGGCAGCGTTTGGCAGGGTTTTCAAGAAACATTTCGACATCGCACCAGCTGCCTACCGGCGCCAGAAAAATGGTGTGCGAACAATTGATGCTGGTCTGTAGCACGGTGCTCAAATAGACTGCCGCACGGGGGATCTTCCGATACGCTCGTAACGCCAGCGCCAGGGGGCTGTTGACAGTGTCAGACATCATCACCAGTCAGCCGGGCAAACGGCCACAGCCAGTCATCGTGATGCAGGTTGTGATTGCCGGCCTGGTCACCGGACTGCTCGCGGTTGTCTTTGCCATTGCGGATGCAGCATTGATATTCTCAGGCGGCCTTAGCCGGTTCCTGCCGGTCGGCATTGCAATTACGCTTGCCTCGACGGCCATCCTGGCCGCCGTCATAGGATTGTTGAGTTCAGTCCGCGGGGTGATTGCATTACCGCAGGAAGTGACCGTTGCATCGTTGGCAACAATCGCTGCCTCGGTGGCACTTGGGCTGCCCTTTTCAGCCAGCGATGAGCAAAAACTGGCAACGATCATCTGCGCCATTGCGGTTGCCAGTATCGCGACCGGGTTGTTTTTGTTCGGCCTTGGCGCCTTCAGGCTTGGCCGGCTGATCCGATTCGTGCCGGTGCCGGTGGTCGGTGGATTCTTGGCCGGCATGGGATGTCTGATATTTTTCGGCTCGTTTACCGTGTCGACCGGCATAACGCCGTCGCTCGATGCCATGCATGCGATGCTGATGCCGCATGCTGCGGCAAAGGCGTTGTTTGCAATTGTATTTGCAGGCGTACTCTGGTTGGTGATTGAGCGCGCCCGTATGCCACTTGGCATACCGGCGATCATCATTCTGGCGACAGTTCTGTTTCATGCATTTGGCCAAATTTCGGGGCACAGTATTGACGAGTTGTCTGATGCCGGATGGTTTCCGGCGCTCGAGGCCGGCGCCCTTCCCTGGCCACCCATAAGTCTGTCAGATCTTTTGGCCGCCGACTGGCGATTGATTGCCAGCGAAGGTTTCACGATAGCGACGATGATGCTGGTGTCGGCGATGGCCGTACTGATGAACATCAGTGGTATCGAGATGGTGGACAGCCATGAGGCGAGTATCGAATCTGAACTGAAAGCTGCTGGCATCGCTAACGTGACTGCTGGCGGCCTTGGCGGGGTGGCAGGGTTCCACAGCATTTCACCAACGCTGCTCAACCTCCAGATTGCGGAACCGAGCCGGCTCACCGGTTTCGTGGTCGGCGGTGTTTGCATTTCTGTAATGTTGTTTGCAAGCCAGTTGCTGAACCTGATTCCCCTGCCGGTATTCGGCGGTTTGCTGTTATGGGTCGCCGTCATGCTGCTCAAGCAATGGCTGGTTGATACGTATCATCAGCTGACGACGGGCGAGTACGCCGTCATTGTCTTGATGACACTGGTGATCAATGCGGCCGGGTTTGTTGAAGGACTGATCACCGGCCTGATCGCCGGCATTGTGCTTTTCACAATTGATTACAGCCGGGTCGACATCGTCAAGACCCGCTTGACTGGCGACACGTTTCACTCAAAACGTACGATGTCCAGGAACTGGCAGGAAGTCTTGCGTGAACACGGCGACAGCATTGTCATCCTGAGGTTGCAGGGCTACCTGTTTTTCGGCACTGCACATCAGTTCGTCGAGCGTATCCGCAAATATGTTGAAAGCAAGCCTGTACGACACATGCGATTTCTGGTTCTGGACCTGCGCCGCACGACGGGACTTGATTCATCGGCGGCTGTCAGCTTTGTCAAACTTGAGCAATTGGCGAAGGCCTCGAGATTCAAACTGGTATTGACCGAAGTGCCTGACCAGGTTGCCGGTACTCTTGGACGTGCCGGGGTCGGTGAAAGCGCACTGACGCCGGTGCGAAAATTCGACAATCTCGACTTGGGCCTGATGTGGTGCGAGGAAAAGCTGATCCTGCGGATCGCACCGGAGCTTGCTGATGTGAGCGCCGTTTCGGTCAGGGAAAGCCTCGTCGACGAGCACGTTGACGAGGACGCTGCAAAGATCATGCTGAACTATATGGAGCAGCTCGAGTTTGCACCTGGTGATGTCCTGATCGAACAGGGAACGCAAAGCCAGGAGATGTATTTTATCGAATCCGGCGCCTTTGCCGTGGAACTGCATAACGGGGACGGCCAGCCCATTCGCCTCAACACTGCCGGACCCGGATCATTTGTCGGGGAGATATCATTTTACCTTGGCCAGGGGCGCAGCGCGACCGTGGTATGTGAAAAACAGGCCACGGTCTGGCAACTGACACGCCAGAATCTCGATGCGCTGCGCAACGAAAACCCGGAGATCGCGTCCTATTTCCATCAGCGTATTGCAGTCATGCTGGCCGATCGGCTGTCGGCTACGACGCGGCTGATCCAGCATCTGGTTGATTGAGACGAGCAATTGGCATTTCGTGATGGCCCGATGAGACAACTATGACGCAATTAACCCTCGCCCTGTTTCAAAATGATTCCATTAAGCTCGATCCCCCGGCGCAGTCAGCGGCCCTGCGCAAAGCGGCGGAAAATGCTGCTGTGGCTAATGCGGGGTTACTCGTTTCACCTGAATTGTACATGTCGGGCTACAATATTCCGGGCCAGGTCGAAGGCATTGCAGAACCTATAACAGGCGACTTCATCCAGTCGGTTCGCCAGATTGCAAGGGACACAGGTGTTGCCATCTTGTGCGGATATCCCGAACAGGGGGAAGGCGGTGTTTACAACTCTGCAGCACTGATCGGCAATGATGGGCAACTGCTTGTCAATCACCGCAAATTACATCTGTCGGGGCCTTACGAAAAAAGCCATTTCATCGTTGACTGCAACAAGGTGCAAGTGTGTGACATAGGCGGGGTCAAAGTGGCGCCATTGATATGTTACGACGTAGAATTCCCGGAGGCCGTAAGGGCAGCTTCGCTGGCTGGCGCGGAATTAGTGGCGGTGCCGACAGCACTTGTCGAGCAATTTGCGTTCCTGACCCGAACGTTGATCCCAACACGGGCGTTTGAAAATGGGCTCTTTGTTGCCTATGCCAACCATGCCGGATCAGAGGCGGATTTGAACTATTGCGGGTTGTCGACCGTTGCCCGGCCCGACGGCAGTTTCAGCCAGGCCGAAGGCGCCGGAGAAGAGTTGCTGGTGGTCACCATCGACACTGATGATATCGCTGCCTGCCGAGCCCGTTTGCCCTATCTCAACGACCGCCGCACCGATCTGCTGAGCCAATAACGGTTAATATGCCGGCTTGCCGCCTTTGGACGTTTCTTAACGCTCATTGCCTAGATTTGTGTGATCTTGGGGATGGAGGCAAGTTCCCGGCACGGCAGCAGAGATTATTTTAATGCATGTATTTGAAAATGTACTGATCATTGATGATGACCCAATTCTGCGGGCGATTTCACAGGCCTATTTTGCAGCTCTCAACGTCAAGTCGATCTATGTGGCCGGCGATGGCCGCAAGGCGTTGCAGATAATCTGCGACCAGGCTGGCGACATCGATTTTATTTTGTGCGACCTGAACATGCCCGAACTGGACGGGGTAGAGTTCCTGCGGCACCTAAAAGATCACAACTATCGTGGTTCAGTGGGCATCGTCAGTGGTGAAGATATGTCGGTACTCGAAATTGCAGGCCGCCTGGCAAAGACGTATGAGCTCAATATTGCCGGGATGGTGCAAAAGCCCTTGCGCAAGCCGGACTTTGACGAATTGATCGCCAACGCCGCCAAATGTCTGGAGGAGGACACCGCCAGTTCACGGCGGGCAGTAACGCCCAATGAGTTGGCTGCTGCTATCGAAGCAGATCAAATCGTTCCATACTACCAGCCAAAAATTGCAGTTGCCGATGGCCGTATCTGCGGTGTCGAGGCATTGGCGCGCTGGCAACACCCTGATACGGGTCTGGTGGCGCCGGATCTGTTTATCCCTTGCGCCGAAGAGTCCGGCCTTATTGGGCCGATGACCCAAACCATGATCAACCAGACGGTTGCCGATGCCGCGCGCTGGACTGGCCAGAAGATCGATATCCACGTGGCGATCAACATTACGCCTCACCTACTGGAAGCACGCACCTTTCCAGACAAACTGGCAAGCACCGTGCACAAAGCGGGCCTGCAGCCTTCGCGTTTCACGTTCGAGATCACCGAGCGGACCGCATTGCAGAGTTCGCCACTGGCCATGGAGGTCGTCGCACGCTTGCGTCTAAAGGGCTTTGATATCTCTATCGATGACTTTGGAACCGGCATGGCCAACCTCGAACAACTGCGGGACTTCCCCTATTCGGAGCTGAAAATCGACAGATCGTTCGTGCAAGGCGCAACCGATGACCGGTTTGCCCGGGCGTGCCTGAAGGCCAGCGCGGTATTCGCACGCGAACTGGATATGCGGCTGGTGGCGGAAGGGGTATCCAACCAGGCCGAATGGAACATGGCTGTTGAAGAGGCCGTCGACGAAGTCCAAGGCTTCCTTATTGCCCGCCCGATGCCGGCCAGTGAATTCGAGGCCTGGTACAAGTCGCATGAGGGCGTTGTACCGCTCGACTCGATCGGCCAGTTGCAAGACGACACCGGCGGTGATGCCGATCACTGTTCGCTTGATGCTGTCTTGAGGCTGGTTGCCGGATAGCTTTTTGCTATTCAACTTTTCTGGAACATGTTCTACCACGCTCAGTGAGATCAAACATTTGAGCGAAAGCTGACAATTCATGACCAGCGATGAGCCGTCATCACCGGCAATAGGCCGTGCCGATATTGCGCGTATTCTTGCCGAGGCGCTGCCGTTTATGCAGCGTTATGACTGTCGTACGGTCGTAATAAAGTACGGCGGCCATGCGATGGGCGATGAGACATTGGCGCGCCAGTTCGCGGCCGATGTGGTGCAACTCAAGCTGTGCGGTATCAATCCAATCGTTGTGCACGGCGGAGGTCCGCAAATCGGTCGCATGCTCGAGCGGTTGAACATCGAGTCGTCTTTTGAAGATGGCTTGCGGATCACCGACCGGGATACTGTTGAAGTGGTTGAGATGGTGCTCGCGGGATCGATCAACAAGAATGTCGTTGCCGATATTCAGCGCGCCGGCGGCAAGGCGGTCGGTATTTCCGGCAAGGACGGCAATCTTTGCATTGCCCGAAAACTGCGGCGCACCAAGAAGGATCCTGATTCCAACATTGAACGCATCATCGATCTGGGTTTTGTCGGCGAACCGGAGTACATCAATCCGGATCTGCTCGACACCATATTGATGAGTGATGCAATCCCGGTGATCGCGCCGATCGGGGTTTCCGAAGATGGTGAGACCTACAACATCAACGCCGATACCTTTGCCGGCGCCATTGCGACGGCGATGGGTGCAAAACGCTTGTTGCTGCTGACGGACGTTTCCGGCGTGCTCGATGGGCAAGGCGAACTGATCAGTGAGCTGGTTCCTTCGCAAATTCGCAAACTGACCAAGGACGGAACGATTTCCGGCGGCATGATCCCCAAGATTGAGAGTTGTCTTGCTGTGGTCAAGGGCGGCGTCGAAGGCGTCATCATCCTGGATGGCCGGGTACCGCATAGCGTTCTTCTCGAGCTGTTCACCGAACATGGCGTTGGCACGCGCATCAGCGAGCATGGTGCGTCATGATGGACAAGCGACGAGGATTTGCTCATGTCGAGACATGGGTCTTTGATCTCGACAACACGCTCTATCAAGCGCGCCATCGGCTTTTCGATCAGATCGATGACAAGATGGGCGCATTCATTGCAAACCGGTTCTCGATAGACAGAACCGAAGCGCGGCGCATGCAAAAGGACTACTTCTTCCGCTATGGCACAACACTTCGCGGACTGATGAACGAGCACAACGTGCATCCCGATGATTTTCTGTCATACGTCCATGACATCGATCACTCTGTCCTGCCCGTGGATGAAATTCTGATCTCGGCGCTCGACAAGCTGGAAGGCCGCAAACTGATCTTTACCAACGGCACCGTCGAGCATGCAGAGAGCGTGCTGGCGGCGGCCGGGATTTCCGGTCGGTTTGATGATATTTTCGACATCAAGGCATCTGACTACGAACCAAAGCCGGCATTGCAGCCCTATCAAAAGTTCATTGCAGCAACTCGGTTCGACCCGACAAAGGCAGCGATGTTTGAAGACATCGCCCGCAACCTGGAAGTGCCACATGAACTGGGCATGGTCACCGTGCTGGTGGCTGACGCCGACAATGAAGACGGAGCGATGATCAACAAGCTCAATGGCGATTCAACGGGCGCGCATTACGTGCATCACGTGACCGATGATCTTGGCGCCTTCCTGCACGACGTTGCGCTGTAGGGTCTGCAATCCATTGACTTATTGAGTGCGCCAATTATACCAGCGGCCTTGCAATGGATGGTGAGGAATTGAGCACATGAGTCACGCCGATTTGGAAGCCCTGATCGACAAGGCCTTTGACGACAGGGACAGCATTAATACCGACACGACCGGCGCGGTTCGCGATGGCGTGAACGAGGCGCTCAACCTGCTCGACAGCGGCCAGGCGCGGGTTGCTGAAAAACGCGATGGCGACTGGTCCGTCAACCAGTGGCTCAAGAAAGCCGTTCTCTTGTCCTTCCGCTTGAACGACATGGCGCCGATCGGTGGCGGCCCAGGTGGGGCTAACTGGTGGGACAAGGTGCCCTCCAAGTTCGAAGGCTGGGGTGAGAACCGCTGGCGTGAGGCCGGTTTCCGCGCCGTACCAAACTGCATCGTGCGGCATTCGGCCTACATCGCGCCGGGCGTCATCCTGATGCCGTCATTTGTTAATCTGGGCGCCTATGTCGACAGCGGCACGATGGTCGACACCTGGGCAACCGTCGGCAGTTGCGCGCAGATCGGCAAGAACTGCCATATCTCGGGCGGCGCCGGTATCGGCGGTGTTCTTGAGCCATTGCAGGCAGGCCCCGTAGTGATCGAGGACAACTGCTTCATCGGCGCGCGCGCCGAAGTGGCCGAAGGGGTACGGGTCGGGGAAGGTTCGGTCCTCTCGATGGGCGTTTATATCGGCGCCTCGACAAAGATTATCGACCGGGCAACCGGCGATATCTTCATGGGTGAAGTTCCGCCCTATTCGGTCGTCGTCTCAGGCACGCTGCCGGGCAAGGATCTGCCCAATGGCGATGCGGGTCCAGGGCTGTATTGCGCAGTCATCGTCAAGCGGGTTGATGAGCGCACGAGGTCGAAAACCTCGATCAACGAATTGTTGCGGGATTGAATTCATTGGCTTTTGAAGCCTGAATCAGATTTGCTGCCAGGAACGCAGTCAACCGAAGCTGGTGGCACCTTTGACCAAGAAACTCCCCGTCTTTGCCGCGATCAGACATATGCTGTTGCTGTCCTTCAACAATCTTGGGCAAGCATTTCGCATCACCTGGGCCTGGATGGTGGTTTTTGTTGTCACTATTGCAATGTTCATCTGGATTATTGCTGGTGTCGACATCGCTACACCGTCGGCATCGGATCTGGTTTCCCTTGCGGTCGTTTTCGTCTTCCTGATCGCCATCGCTCTTATGGCGACAGCATCCATCGCGGTGGCCTGGCATCGATATATATTGCTCGATGAGGGCGGCAATGTTGCATTCAACCTGCGTATTGATGGACTGGTATGGCGCTATGTGGGCAATGCCCTTGCAATCGGAATTGTCGGGTTGGTGTTGATAGGTGTGCCGATTGTCGTGTCCATGCAGGTCTCCGAATTGGCAATTCTGCTGGTGTTTCCTCTGCTGCTCTTGCTGGCGCCCATCCTATACCGGATGAGCATCAAGCTGCCGGCAGTGGCACTTGAAAGACGAGACTTCCGATTCTCAGACGGCTTTGATGCTTCTGCCGGCAACTACTGGCCGCTGGTCGGGCTGGCGGCTGTTTATGTCCTGGTGGCAATTGTCATAAATATTGCCGTTGCCATCGTGACTTTCGTTGGCTTGATATTCGGACCGCTTGCAGTCGTGGTCCAGGTGCTGGCAACGGCCCTGGCGGAATGGTTCGGCATTGTATTCGGCATCAGCCTGCTGACGACGCTCTACGGCTTTTTTGTCGAAGGACGCTCGTTCGACGATTAGGCGGAACGCCGTGTTTCCTTTTATTAGAGAATCATACAGTATTCCGCTGCGTCAATTTGAACGAAAGGACGTCATCATGGATTTCGGTAACCTGTTTTTCAGCCTGGACGGTAGAATTAACCGGGCCAAGTTTTGGCTCGGCATCCTTATTCTCCTTGTAGCCCAAGTGATACTAATGCTGGTTGCCGGCATGATTTTCGGTGCCAGCATGATGGGAGAGATGGACCCCAACCAGCCACCATCCCTCGCGGCAACGCTGCCGATGATTATTGTTGTCCTGGTGTTGTTGTGGCCGAGCATCTGCCTGTATGCAAAGCGCTGGCATGACCGGGACAAGTCTGGCTGGTGGACCTTGATCGTGCTCGTGCCGTTCGTTGGCGGCATATGGATGCTGATCGAGTGCGGCCTTCTGGCCGGCACCGACGGGCCGAACCGGTTTGGCAGTGATCCTCTGGCAAGTTAGAGCACTTTCCCCAACATAATGGAATCGGTCAGGTTTATCGATTTTGGTGGGCTCCATCGAAATCGAACCTGATCTGGATGGCTCAATGCGCCAAATCGGTGTAGTTGTTGCGCATGACGATGGACAATGAACCGACCGGCATTTTGCAGTCATTGATCCGCTGTGCCTCAGTTACACCGGACGAGGGCGGTGCGCTTGACTATCTGCAGAGCCTGCTTGAGCCGCACGGCTTTGCATGCACCCGCCTGCCTTTCAGTGAAGACGGGACGCCGGATGTCGATAACCTGTTTGCGCGTCTTGGCGACAGCGGGCGGCATTTGTGTTTTGCCGGGCATACTGACGTCGTACCGCCGGGTGATGAAACCTCATGGACCATTCCACCTTTTGCCGGAAAGGTTGTGGACGGGGTAATCTATGGGCGCGGCGCCTGCGACATGAAGGGGTCGGTCGCCGCCTTTGCTTCAGCGGCGATTGACTATGCCGCAAGCTGCAATGGCAGGCTGCCTGGATCGATATCTCTTCTCATTACCGGAGATGAGGAGGGACCGGCGATCAACGGCACGGTCAAGGTGCTCAAGTGGCTTCAGTCGAACGGCCAGGTGCCCGATCACGCGGTGGTAGGCGAGCCGACCTGTCCGGAAGAACTTGGCGACACAATCAAGGTCGGCCGGCGCGGCTCAATCCACTTCGAGGTAACGGTTACCGGCGTGCAGGGCCATTCGGCTTATCCGCACAAAGCCGACAACCCGATCCCCAAGCTTGCCCGGTTGATCGATACGGTATCGTCCGTCGCGCTGGACGACGGGGCGGAGAACTTTGACCCCTCGACCCTGTCGGTCAGCACCTTCGATGTCGGCAACCCGGCCAACAATGTCATCCCCGAAAAGGCCGTTGCCCGCTTCAACGTGCGCTACAACACGGCCCATTCGCCCGACAGCCTGACACGCTGGGTTCATGCGGCCTGCGATAAGATTGCCCAGGAAATGGGTGGCCGCTTCGATGTCCAGGCCATCGAGGCCGCCGATTGCTTTTATACCGGGCCGGGACCTCTGGCCGATATCGTCGGTTCGGCTGTTCGGGCCGAGACCGGCCTTCAGCCCGAGTTATCAACCGGCGGCGGCACATCTGATGCCCGTTTCATCAAGGATTATTGTCCAGTGGTCGAGTTTGGCCCAATCAACCAGACGATCCATCAGGTCGATGAACGGATCGGGGTTGAAGAGCTCAAGAGCCTGACAAGGATATACCGCGGCATGCTGGAGCGTTATTTTGCCGGGTTCGGCGAATGAACTGGCCCGATGAAGCCCTCAGCTCGCTACGCGGTTCATGGCGATTGTTCATGCGCGATACCGGCGGGTTTGAGGATTTCGACCTCAGCATGCGCGGCTTCTGGCGATCTTTTGCGGTCATTATCGTGGTGGCGCCATTTTATCTTTATGCCGTCATCATTCAGGACGGCATTCAGTTACCAGATCAACCGCCGCATGAAACTACATCTCTCAATCTCGCCGCAGCAGGATTGGTCGTGCAATGGTTTGCCTGGCCTTTGGTAATGGCGATCATCGCCCGCTTTGCGGGCCTGGCGCACAACTATGCCCGGTACATTGTTGTCTACAACTGGTCAGCCGTTCTGGTTATGGCGGTACAGATGGTACCCATATTGCTGCTGGCGCAGGGCGCCGCAATGTTTGGACTGGCAACAGTGGTGTTCTTTATTTTCTACGCCGTCGTGCTTTATTACCGCTGGTACATCGCACATACGGCACTGGAAACGACACCGGCCATTGCCTGGGCATTGGTGCTCGGTGATCTGGTCCTAAGTATCGGCGTCACCAAGCTCATCGGCTGAATTTTCAGTGTAGTCAACTCGCGCAAGATAGAGCCCGTGCGCAGGGGCGACCGGCCCGCATGCCTTGCGGTCGCAGGCCAAAAGAGCCTCAGCCATCTGACCGGGGTGCCACTTGCCGGTGCCGACCTGCTTCAATGACCCGACAATTGAGCGGACCTGGTTGTGCAGAAATGAGCGCGCATTCGTACTGACCTCAACCATGTCGCCATGGCGTGACACGGAAATGAAATCGAGCGTCTTGACCGGCGAGGCGGCCTGGCACTCGCTGGCGCGAAAGGTTGTAAAATCATGATTGCCAACCAGCGCCTGGGCCGATGCCTGCATGGCATCGGCATCGAGCGGGACCGGCACACGCCAGGCCCGCCATTCATCAAGCGCCAATTTCGGGCGGCGATTGGCGATCCGGTAAATGTAGTGGCGACGAAGCGCCGAAAAACGTGCATGAAACTCATCGTCAACGGCGAGCGCCCGCAACACGGCGACCGGTTGCCGGCCGAGGTGGGCATTTAAGCCATCGCGCAGGCGATCCGTCTGCCATTCACGCGACAGATCGAAATGAGCGACCTGGGCATAGGCGTGGACACCAGCGTCCGTGCGCCCGGCGCCGAACACCGGCGTGGTTTCACCGCTCAGCGCGTGGAGAGCTTCCTGGAGGGCCACCTGAACGCTGGGGCCATTGTCCTGCTGCTGCCAACCGACAAACGGGGTGCCGTCATATTCAATGGTGATCCGGTATCGCGGCATGATGTTCAGGCCAGGTCCAAACGAGCGCCGGCAGCAACGGGATAGCCTCGCAGGAACGCCAAGCGATCCATTGCGCCTTTACCGGCACGCTGCAGCATGATCGGGCGAATGGCGCCGGTACCACAGGTTATCGTCAACTGATCATCGTGTATGTGACCAGCCGGGCCCTTGGCATCTGCCGGTTCGGCCTTGAGTACCTTGATACGCACCGGACCGCTTTCACCTTCTGCCTCGAACCAGGCGCCGGGAAACGGTGACAGACCATGGATGTGATTGAGCACCTGACCGGCAGATCCGGCAAAATCGATACGGGCTTCGGCCTTGTCGATCTTGGCAGCATAAATCACACCGGCCTGGGGTTGCGACGTGCAGGACAACGTGCCGGCATCAAGTTGTGCCAGGGCTTCGACCATTAGAGGTGCGCCGCGAGCCGCCAACTGATCATGCAACTCGCCGGCGGTCATGCCTTCAGCGATCGGCAAACGCTCACACAGGCATACATCGCCGGTATCCAACCCCTCATCCATTTGCATGACGCAGACGCCCGTCTCTTTGTCACCTGACATGATGGCGCGCTGGATTGGAGCGG
This sequence comes from Hyphomicrobiales bacterium, assembly GCA_013002595.1. Taxonomy (GTDB): domain Bacteria; phylum Pseudomonadota; class Alphaproteobacteria; order Rhizobiales; family Aestuariivirgaceae; genus JABDJG01. The sequence continues at coordinate 25,305 of JABDJG010000178.1, forward strand.
CACCGCGCCAACGCGGCAACAAGGATGCATGCAGATTGAAACAGCCATGACGCGGCGCATCGAGAATGTGCCTCGGCAGAATCAGACCGTAGGCCACGACAACAGCCGCATCCACCTGGAGAGAGGCAAAGTCGTCCTGAGCATCGGCGGATTTCAAGGTTTGCGGTGTGCGAACAGCGATTCCATGATGGTCGGCAGCCAGATGGACCGGCGTCTTGCGCTCAG
>JABDJG010000182.1 GCA_013002595.1 Hyphomicrobiales bacterium
CCGTGCAGGATACTGGAGGCTGTTTGTGCGGCATGGCTGAGGTCGGTCAGCTGTTCGGCGATCTGCTTGGTTCTGTCGACATACGAGAGTTGAGACAAACACATGAGCACGGCGATTGTGGTTGCAACAATCATGACGAGCACGGCGTATGCATAACGCTTGAAGAAAAACCGGCGGCTCAATTGCATTTCTGTGACTCCACCTCACGTGGGACGACCATAGATATTCGAATTTAAGCAAGTGTAAAAATGCGGCCGGCTGCTGGCGGAATCTGCACAGGGAGGCCGGAGAAGCGGGTGTTCAATATATCTATCCGAACCAGGGCATCGCATCTCGAACTTGATTCGGGTCCGTAACGTTTTTCCACCTGTCTCTGGGGTCTTCGCCTAGGGTTTGAATCAATTCGGAGTCTATTTTGAGTCCTGTTGGAAATCAGTATATAGAAATATCTTAGGTCACTCTCGTCAATTCTAAATACAAGTCAGTTTTTATTCTATACTATTTTCATAACTATTCAATTACATACAATTTTATGTATCTTTTTGATTCGGCGTTAAGTGCGAAAAGCTGTGCTTATTAGCCAATTCGTAACAGATTGTCCGCATAGTCATCAACAACTAGAGCAGAATCCGCTCACATTGTATCGGCTTGATAGCCGCATGAGGCAAAATAGTTCCTGGCGTTTTCCGGCGTGACGAGGTCAATTGCCTTGGCGATTGCCTCATCAAGCTGTTTCTTGGTTCGGGCTGCCGCCCTTTTCAGGTCGGCCTTGATCTGGTTGATGGCTTTTTCAATCGGATTGAAGTCGGGAGAATATGGCGGCAGGAAAATGAGTGCTGCACCTGTTGCTTCAATGGCCTGTCTCGCGCTTGAGACTTTGTGGGCCGGCAAATTGTCCATGATGACGATGTCGCCGGGCATCAGGCATGGAACGAGCAGGGTCTTGACGTAGGCTGAGAACATCTCGCCATCCATGGCGCCGTCCATAATCATAGGCGCAACGATGCCATCGGTGCTCAACCCGGCCACCAGTGTTGTTGTCTTCCAATGGCCATGCGGGATGGCCGCCCGGCAGCGTTCGCCCCGTTTGGACCGGCCATAAAGCCTCGCCATCTTGGTATTGGTTCCGCACTCGTCCAGAAAGATCAGCCGTTCCGGCTCCAGATCCAATTGCCCGTCAAATCACGCCTGGCGGGCTGCCTTTACATCGGCACGGTCCTGCTCGGATGCGTGGGCGGTCTTTTTTTGACCGTGTAGTCATGCCGATCCAGCAAACGCCAGATGGTTGAGGGTGCAAACACATGGCCTTGCGCGGCCAGCCGCCCGGCAATCTCGACCAGGGTGATATCCCGGTTCTCCTCGACCCAGCCCAGCACGGTTGCAGCATGGGCTTCAGCGCGATGGCTGTGGCGGTCACCACCCATCGCATCAGGCTCGACGCTGTCAGTGCGTTTGTAACGCTGATGCCAACGCACTGCTGAGGCAATGGAGACGTTGAACTTATCGGCTGCGGCGCGGCGCGAAAGACCCGCTGCAATTGCCCGGACAACACGTAGACGAAGATCGGTGGAAAGAGGTGGTGCCATAACTGCTGGCCTCCTTGCCCAGCACCAACCTTGAATCAGAGATCAACTGATTTGCAAACACCGTTTCGATTCAGCTTGAGCGGAAATGGCTCTAGACCAAATCAAGGCCCCATTCGTAAGGAAAGTTGACACGATGTCCGATCAAAAACTGATTGAACCGATAATTTTGATGTGCTCGGAGAGATCAGGTAGCAATCTCATCACAAGAATGTTTGATGCGCACCCTGAAGTGGCGGCTCCAGGCACATCACACATTATGTACGTGTTATCGGAAAACGCCTGGAAATACGGCGCAAACCATTCCACCCTTCAACGAGATTTGCCAGACATATTTCGCGCCAAGATCAGCTCGTGGTTGATCGACGAAATGCCGCCAGATCAACTGCGGGCGCTAAGTAGAGGCGCGGACTCGGTCCCCGCTGTGATCGCCGGCCTTCTAAAGGCGGAACTGTCGGCGGAAGGCAAATCGCTTTACTCATAAGAGAAGATTCCGTGCACAAGTTTCTATCGTTTCTGGAACCGATTGCGACCACGCTGCGGTAAGTATTCATGGTGCGTGATCTGCGGAACATGGCCCTGACGTGTCAAAAAGCTGCCGTCCTGCGCGGCGGTATTGTTCGCGCCGCGCAGTGTTAGAGGGGGTTGGACAAAACCGAGACCGACTTAGCAAAAGGAGCGAGCCATGTCAGTCTCACTCTCCAAGTC
>JABDJG010000197.1 GCA_013002595.1 Hyphomicrobiales bacterium
TGCCAGGACACCGTGAATGGCGATTGCCAGGGCCAGAACCGTGCAAACAGCGAACAGCAGGTCGCGGCAGGCATAAACCCACTGACGGACCTTTAGAAGCGCTCCATCGACCGGTTCCTGACTGAACAACGGAACCCGCTTGGCAAGCTGCCTGGCAACAACCCTGGCCAGCAGGACGGCAACGATGATACCGGCGACCTGCGCGTAGAATTGCGGACTGGTCGCCCACTTCAAAACCGTCTCGATTGTCGTGTCGAAAATTGCCAGGCCGTCAGCCTGGAGCATGTCCAAATCCACCGTGCTGGTCCCTCCCCGGGTCTGCCAGGTGCATGGTGGGCGGTGAGAGGCTCGAACTCCCGACTTCTTCGGTGTAAACGAAGCGCTCTACCAACTGAGCTAACCGCCCGCAACATGCTGCTTTTGCAGCGACCCAACAGATCGCATCGCAGGGCCAGAGATTGCATACATGCCCGCAATCAAAGGAGCAAGGTGATAAGTCAAAAAAAATCCTGCACGGGGGCCATCCCGTGCAGGATCGAGTGCTTTGATTGCCGGTGCCGTACCGGCAGTCAATGTGTTAGTGGTTGACGGCTTCCTTCAGCGCCTTGCCGGCCTTGAACTTGGCGTTCTTGGAGGCAGGGATGGCAATAGAAGCGCCGGTGCGCGGATCACGTCCGGTGGTTGCTGCACGTGAGCTCACCGAAAACGTACCAAAGCCGACCAAACGGACTTCGTCGCCGCCACGCAGGGCCTTCTGGATATTCTCAAGCGTTGCTTCAATTGCCTCGCCGGCTTCGCCTTTGGTCAGCTTGGCATCTTCTGCAACTTTGGCAATGAGTTCATTCTTATTCATGGATTCTGATCCTTTCTAGATCAGGATCATTTCTGATTGAAACTATCAAAAACGATAATCCTGATCGACTTCATTTTTTCAGAGAGCGATTCACGTTGCAGATTGATTCAATCCAAAACGATCGCGCTCAAGGAGCATGCAATCAAGTCATGTACGCGTTACTCGGCACTGCCTTGCAACAAGAAAACGCGGAATTCCGGGAAAAACTCAAGGGGATGATCGCATTTTTTTGAAAAAATGCGTGTTTTCAAAGGTTTAGAAGCGCTTCACAGGGCCAGAATGGTGGGGGTCAATTGCGCCGCATGCCAGATTTCCGGCAAATTTGATTCGTCGAAGACATTGATTCGGAACAACTTTCCGGCTCAATTCGACGCGCGGGAAATCAATTCTGACGAGCCAGGTCAGGCTGCCAGCTTCTTTAGCTGGTCCAACAAAATAGCCGGATCGAACGGTTTGTTGAGAATGCCGGTGACCTTGACGTCCTTGATTGCTTGCAAGGTATCGGCGTGCTCGTCTTCCTGGCCGGTGATGATTATTGTCGGCACGGTTCTGTCGCTGCTCTTGAGCCGGGTGTAGACCTCGATGCCATCAATAACCGGCAGCTTGAGGTCGAGGATCAGTATATCAATATTGTCCGAGGACATGCAGTCGAGAGCCTCCTGACCGTCCACGGCCAGCTTGCAGGCATAGCCGCCTTGCGAAATCATCTCGGCAAGTTGCGGGCCGAAATTCGGGTCGTCCTCGGCAATAAGAACGACACCCTCGGGCTTGACCTCATCGACAACTGCAACAACCTTTTGCAGATCGAGCGGCTTGCTCAGAACACCCATGGCGCCGTTTTGGATTGCCTGCTGGACAAGCTGCTCCACGCTGAAACCGGTCATCATGTAAACCTTGGCATCCGGACGCATCTTCCTGATCTCAAAGAAGCTCTCAACGCCGTTCTTGCCCGGCATCATGATATCCATGAATGCGATATCGAAATGACCTTCCCGGTAGGCCTGAATGGCGCGTTCTCCACTATAGGCGACCTCAACGTCGTGGCCTTCCATATCGAACAATTCTGCAAGCGAGTCGGCCGCGTCGGTATCATCGTCAACCACGAGGATGCGTAGTGAGTCACTCATAACTTTGCGGCCTCCTTGACCACTTTCATTCCCAACATCCACACCGTCGCGGTCGGTCAGGTTCATTTCATTCAGGCCAATTGCGACCGGAACTTGCAGATGCACGGTCTGAGCACTTCGTCATGACGATTGCGGAAAAATAGAGACTTGGCAGACTGATTATCCGACAAGTGCTTTCCCCCCAATTGGCGACGCGCCAGAAGCAACGCAAGAAATTCTTCTTAACGTCATAAAAGCACAAATCTCTTAAAGGCCCATTTACCCGGTCTGGTCGGTTTTCGAATTAAAATTAAGGATTAGCAAATCCTTTCAGCCGGAAAAGAAAAGCGGCACCGGAGGTCATCCGGTGCCGACTGCTTGTCTAAAGCGGTTTGCTTTAAGCTGAATGCCGTATCAAGCGCGCAAGGGCGTGATCGACACTAAGGCCGAACCTGCTTTCAGTGCGCGACGGTCTGGTTGGCCTCACCGCCAGCTTGTGCGGCGGCCCGGGCAGCCTCCTCGGCAGCCTCATCCCATTCGATCGCTTCGGGAAGCCTCTCCAACGCATGTTTGAGGGCGTCATCCATGCGCGCGACGGGAACGATCTCAAGGCCGGACTTTACATTGTCGGGTATCTCGGCGAGATCCTTCACATTCTCTTCCGGGATCAGCACCTTGGATATGCCGCCCCTGAGAGCTGCGAGCAATTTTTCCTTCAGCCCGCCGATCGGCAGCACCCGGCCGCGCAGGGTTATTTCGCCGGTCATCGCCACGTTGCGATGCACCTTGATGCCGGTCAGCACCGAAACAATTGCCGTAACCATGGCGATGCCGGCAGACGGACCATCCTTGGGTGTCGCGCCTTCGGGCACATGCACGTGAATGTCCTTGCGATCAAACAGCGGCGGCTCAATGCCAAAGTCGGCCGAACGCGAACGCACATAAGATGATGCGGCCGAAATCGATTCCTTCATGACATCGCGCAGGTTGCCTGTGACGGTCATCTTGCCCTTGCCGGGCATCATGACCGCTTCAATAGTCAGCAATTCACCGCCAACCTCGGTCCAGGCCAATCCGGTTACCACACCAACCTGATCTTCGGTCTCTGCCTCGCCAAAGCGGAACTTGGGCACACCGACGAAATCAGCAAGGTTCTTTTTCGAAACCGTGATCTTGCGTTTTTTGGACATCAAGAGCTCTTTGACGACCTTGCGGGCGATCGTCGAGATTTCCCGCTCCAGGTTACGGACGCCAGCCTCACGGGTATAGCGGCGGATGACATCTTCCAGTGCCGCATCGTCGAGTTCGATCTCCTTGGTGTTTAATCCATGGTTCTCCAGTGCCTTGGGCATCAGGTGACGGCGGGCAATCTCAACCTTTTCATCCTCGGTGTAACCAGCAATCCTTATGATCTCCATACGGTCCATCAAGGCAGGCGGAATGTTGAGGGTATTGGCCGTCGTCACGAACATCACATTGGACAGGTCGTATTCGACTTCCAGATAGTGATCCATGAACGTGGAGTTCTGCTCGGGATCAAGCACCTCAAGCAAGGCCGACGACGGGTCACCGCGGAAATCCATGCCCATTTTGTCGATCTCATCGAGCAGGAACAACGGGTTGGACTTTTTTGCCTTCTTCATGGACTGAATGACCTTGCCGGGCATCGAGCCGATATATGTGCGCCGGTGGCCACGGATTTCCGCTTCATCGCGCACACCGCCGAGCGACATGCGTACAAACTCGCGGCCGGTTGCCTTGGCAATAGATTTGCCGAGTGAGGTCTTGCCGACGCCGGGCGGCCCGACGAGGCACAGAATCGGTCCGCGCATCTTGTTGGTACGCTGCTGGACCGCAAGATACTCAACAATGCGCTCCTTGACCTTTTCAAGGCCGTAATGATCGGTGTCCAGCACGTCCTGGGCGAATGTCAGGTCCTTTTTGACCCTGGATTTGCGGCCCCATGGAATGCCAACGAGCCAGTCGAGATAGTTGCGTACAACCGTCGCTTCTGCCGACATCGGGCTCATCTGACGCAGTTTTCTCAGTTCTGCATCGGCCTTTTCACGCGCTTCCTTGGACAGCTTGGTCTTGGCAACGCGCTCTTCAAGCTCGCCAATCTCGTCTTTTTCCTCGCCATCGCCGAGTTCTTTCTGAATGGCTTTCATCTGCTCATTCAAATAGTACTCGCGCTGGGTCTTCTCCATCTGGCGCTTGACGCGCGAACGGATGCGCTTTTCGACCTGGAGGACCGAGATCTCACTCTCCATCAACGCATAGACTTTTTCCAGGCGCTCAGTCACCGAGGCAATTTCCAGCAGTTCCTGCTTTTCGGCGATCTTGATCGCCAGGTGGGCTGCAACCGAATCCGCAAGCTTGGCGTAGTCTTCGATCTGGCCGATCGACTCAATGGCTTCCTGCGGAACCTTCTTGTTGAGTTTCACGTAACTGGCGAACTGGGACACCACGGTGCGGGCGAGCGCCTCAATTTCACCGTCATCTTCAAAGTTTTCAGCCGGCAACAGATCCGCATGCGCTTCGTAGTAGTCTTCGCGGTCGGTGAATTCGGAAATGCGGGCGCGTTCATTACCTTCGACCAGCACTTTTACCGTGCCGTCGGGCAAACGCAGCAACTGCAGTACAGATGCAACGGTGCCGACCTTGTAGATCGAGTCCGGATCTGGATCATCATCAGCCGCATCGCGCTGGGCGGCCAGTAGAATGCGCTTATCTTCGCGCATAACCTCTTCGAGCGCCTTGATGGATTTTTCGCGTCCGACAAACAGCGGCACAATCATGTGCGGGAAAACCACAATGTCGCGCAGCGGTAAAACCGGGAAAATTCCGCCGTGGGTGGTGCTGGGAGTGTCACTCATATCGATTGCTATTCCTTAATGGTTCGGCGAGCTGTCAGTCCGGATCGGGCTGACAGTGCCTCATACGGCGAACCGTGCGCAGTGGTTCAAGATACACCGTGCAGATACGTTTCTACACCAACGAATTTGATTCTGCGTTAAGCAGTTCAGTTATCCCACACAAAATGGCGGCGCCCGGGCCTGAATTCAAGGGACCAGGGTTCACAAACTATGTGACTGCGACAACAGTTGCACCGGTGTGTTCAAGCGACGGGCATGAATGCATAAAATCAAGCAGAAGCAGGCTCTTTGACGTCCTGTTCACCGTCCTTGTCGGCATAGATCAACAACGGCTTGGCCTCGCCGGCAACCACCTCTTTGGAGATGACCGATTCTTCCACACCGCTCATGCCGGGCAGATCGAACATGGTATCCAGCAAGATGCCTTCCATGATCGAGCGCAATCCGCGTGCACCGGTTTTGCGCTCAATGGCCTTTTGAGCAATGGCCCGCAAGGCATCGTCCTTGATGGTCAACTTGACATCTTCCATCTCAAACAGGCGCTGGTACTGCTTGACCAACGCATTCTTGGGCTCGGTCAGAATCTGCATCAAGGCCTGCGCGTCGAGATCCTCAAGCGTGGCAATAACCGGCAGACGCCCGACAAATTCGGGGATCAGGCCAAATTTCAGCAGATCTTCCGGCTCCAGCTCACGCAGCAGCTCGCCGGTCTTGCGGTCGTCTTCGTCCTTCACATCTGCCGCAAAGCCAATGCCGGCGCCCTTGCCGCGTCCGGCAATGATTTTTTCCAGGCCGGCGAACGCACCACCGCAGATGAACAGGATGTTGGTTGTGTCAACCTGCAGAAATTCCTGCTGTGGATGTTTGCGGCCGCCTTGTGGTGGCACCGAGGCAACGGTGCCTTCCATGATCTTCAGCAACGCCTGCTGGACGCCCTCACCCGACACATCGCGGGTGATTGAAGGATTGTCCGATTTGCGGGAAATTTTGTCGACTTCGTCGATATAGACGATGCCGCGCTGAGCCCTTTCGACATTGTAGTCGGCGGACTGCAGAAGCTTTAGAATGATGTTCTCGACGTCTTCACCGACATAACCTGCTTCGGTCAATGTGGTGGCATCGGCCATGGTGAACGGTACATCCAGAATGCGGGCCAATGTCTGGGCCAGCAGGGTCTTGCCGCAACCGGTCGGTCCGACCAGCAGGATATTCGACTTGGCAAGCTCGACATCATTGTTCTTGGACGCGTGGTTCAGGCGCTTGTAATGATTGTGCACGGCAACTGACAGCACGCGCTTGGCATCCGGCTGGCCGATGACGTAATCATCGAGAACCTTGCAGATCTCTGTCGGCGTTGGCACGCCTTCGCTGGACTTCACGAGCGAGGATTTGTTCTCTTCGCGAATGATGTCCATGCACAGCTCGACGCATTCATCACAGATAAACACGGTCGGGCCGGCGATTAGCTTGCGCACCTCATGCTGGCTCTTGCCGCAAAAAGAGCAATACAGGGTGTTCTTGCTGTCACTCCCGTTCGATTTGCTCATTGGTCCTCCTAAGGGCCGGTGCCGGTTGGTCAAAGTGGTTCAAATTCGAACAACTGGCCTGATTACTCTGGTAATTCTACCACACAGCAACATACATGCCGTTACCTGAACCTTTACGCAACACATGAATCATCTCAGCATGGCTGGTCATGGTTAATCAACCGTTGATTGTGGCAACGTGAAGCGTGGATTGGCAGCGCTCAACTCAACTGAACCGCACAAATGGGTGAACGCGGGGTTGGCGTCAACCCCAAAAGACTGCGATTAATCGTCTTCCTTGGGCAATTCAGGGCGTTTGTCGATCACCTGATCGACCAGACCGAACTCCTTGGCCGCATCTGCGGTCAGGAATGTGTCGCGATCAAGGGCCTTTTCGATGCGATCCAGCTTCTGTCCGGTATGTTTCACATACACTTGATTCAACCGGCCGCGCATCTCGATGATTTCCTTGGCATGGCGCTCGATGTCCGAGGCCTGACCTTGGAAACCGCCGGAGGGCTGATGAACCATGATGCGTGCGTTTGACAGGGCAAACCGCTGATCCTTCTCGCCGGCGCACAACAAGAGTGACCCCATCGAGGCCGCCTGACCAATCACGGTAGTCGACACGCCTGGACGAATGAACTGCATGGTGTCGTAAATCGCCATGCCCGATGTCACAACGCCGCCAGGCGAGTTGATGTACATCGCAATTTCTTTTTTCGGGTTTTCAGCTTCCAGGAACAGCAGCTGGGCCACGATCAGACTGGCCATATGGTCCTCTACTGCGCCGGTCAGGAAGATGATGCGCTCTTTCAACAGACGTGAATAGATATCGTAGGAGCGTTCACCACGGTTTGTCTGCTCGACCACCATTGGCACCAGGGTGTTGGTCAAAATGTCGACGGGATCTTTCATCTGAGTCCTTGCTATGCGTGATCAGACCACAATTGGGAGTTGCCGATTGTCGATCTGAAACGGGAATGATTCGAATTTCGAGACGGTTGCAAACATAAGAGATGTGTTCATCGTCTGAAAGGGGCAAACCGCAGCAAGGGTCGCGCAGACCAAATTTTAATGATTGTGGTGTACTGACACAGCCTCGGAGGAATAAAGACGAAAACGCCAGCGTTGCTTGGATGGTGGATCCACAAGAACAAATGGCGTGGAGGGAGCCTCGGTGGCGGGCGAAAAGAAACAGATCGAAAAGCTGAAGGCGCGTATCGGCGAGCTCGAACTCGCCGTCGAGAAGGCCGGGCTGGAGAGCGGCAAGCTTGCCAGGCGGACCGAAGACTTTGCCGCGCAGACCGATTGCTGGTTCTGGGAAACCGATGCAAATCACGTCTTCAAGTATCTGTCAGACAACCTTGAAAGGGTCGCTGTCGGACTGAGCCGTGACGACTTCATCAACAAAAGCCGCCTTGAAATTATTACTGCCAGCGAGAGCGAGGAAAAGGCGTCACATATCGACAGTCTTTTGTTCCAAAGGCCGTTTCGCAATTTCCATTACAGCCTCAAGAACACAAAGGGAGAAATCCGCCACATTGTGTCTTCAGGCTGGCCAACAACCAATCAACACGGCGGCTTCATGGGCTATCGCGGAACGGCCCGTGATGTAACCGCCGAGGTTGTCGAACACCAGACGCGGCTGGACCGCGAACGCGGTTTCAAGGTCACCATCGAGAAACAAGCCGAAGAGTTTCGGGCAATTATCGAGCACCTCAATCAATCGATCATGTGGTTCGATGCCCTTGGAGGCCTCAGGCTGACCAACAGCCGGGTTGCATCCATCAACAGGTTTACCGATGAACAAGTCGCCAGACTGGAGAGTCTGGACGACTATGCCCAGCTTCTGGCCGAAAGAGGTGATTTCGGCGACGGCGATCCGACCGAATTGGCCAAGGCGCATACGACGTTGCTGCGCGACGAACTCAAGCAGACCAAGTCTGTGATTGTACGCCTGAAGTCGCAAAGACTGCATCTGCGAACACGATATGCCGAACTGCCCGACGGCGGCTTTATCATCTCGCAAGTCGACATCACAGAAGAAATATCGACAGAGCAGGCGCTTCAAGAAGCATTGAAACTGGTTGAAGAGGCCAATCAGGTTCTCGAAGAACGTGTTGAGGAACGAACGCACGAATTGCGCGAACTGCAGGCGAAACTTGTTCAAGACGAGCGCGATGCAACGATGAACAGGCTGATCGCCAAAATCTCGCACGAATTGCGCAACCCGCTGAACGGGCTGAAAGCTTCAATGTACTTGATCCGCTCAAAAGTCGGCGAGGACCCCCGGCTGGACAAGGCCTTCGGGCGTTCCGAGCGGACCATCAAACGCTGCGAGATGATCCTCACTGACCTTTACGATTACGCCATGACCCGCCAGCTCAAAATTGAGCCTCTCGATGTCGGTGAGTGGGCGCAAATGCAAATCGAGCAACTGAGATTGCCCGAGGGTGTCACCCTTGAGGTTACAAACCTGGCGCGCGGACTCTACTGTGAATTCGATGAAAAGGTATTGACCAAGGCGATCTGGAAGATCCTCAGCAATGCCATGCATGCTGTTACGACCGATGCACCGGACCTGGTTGAAAAGCGAATGTACTTCACGGTCAAGCAAGACGGCGACCGCGTCGAATTCGTCATCCAGGACAACGGCCACGGTATGACTGATGAAGCGGCTCAGCGGGCCAACGAACCGCTGTTTTCCACACGTGGATTTGGTGTTGGCCTGGGCATTCCGTTTGCCGAGCAGTCTTTCCTCCAGCACGGTGGAGGGATGAAATTGAAGACAGCCGAAGGCCGCGGCACCACGGTGACCCTATGGCTGCCCGTCCCGCGCAGGACGGGTGAAGAGCAGGCCGCCTGACCGGCAGCCCGCAGTTCAACCTACTTCTTGGCAGTCTTCTTCTTGGCCGCAGCTTTTTTGGCAGCCGGTTTCTTGGCCACTGCAGCCTTCTTCTTGGCCGGCTTGGCTTTTTTGGCCTTTTTGGCTTTTGCATCATCGCCGTGATCGTGATCATGGTCGTGATCTTCATGCTCAAGCAAATGGACCAATTCATCGCGGGTGACCGGCTTTTCACCGATTGACGCCTTGTCGGCGATGTGATCGACGACCTTCTGCTCGAAAATCGGCCCGCGCAATTCAACCATCGCGTTGGGGTTCTCGCGGTAGAAGTCGTACACCATCTTTTCCTGGCCCGGGAACTGACGGGCACGCTCCATCAAGGCGCGCTCCAGTTCGTCTTCGTTCACGGTTACTTCGGCCTGTTCACCGATTGTGCCGAGCACCAGGCCAAGACGAACGCGGCGTTCGGCGATCTTGTTGTATTCGGCGCGCGCTTCGTCTTCGGTTGTGTCTTCATCTTCGAAGCTGCGGCTTTCCTTTTCCATCTCGGCGGTCAATGCCGCCCAGATCTGATTGAATTCGGCTTCGACCAGTTTTGCCGGCAGGTCGAAACTGTAGGCGCTATCAAGGGCATCCAGCATGTCGCGCTTGAGTTTGAGCTTGGACATCTCGGTAAATTCTTCAGAGATTCGCTCAGAAACGCTTTCACGCAGCTTGTCGAGGCCTTCCAGGCCAAGCTTTTGGGCGAACTCATCGTTGATCTCTGAGGCCTTGGGCGCCTCGACGGCGGAAATCTTGGTTTCGAATTCGGCCGGTTTGCCGGCAAGTGCGTCGACGCCATAGTCTTCCGGGAAGCTGACCTTGACGATTTTCTCGTCGCCGGCCTTGACGCCGACGAGCTGCTCTTCAAAACCGGGGATGAAGCTGTTGCTGCCGAGCTCAAGCGGGACATCTTCAGCCGTACCGCCTTCAAAAGCCTCGCCATCAATACGGCCGACGAACGAGATCGTTACCCGGTCGCCGTCCTCGGCCTTGCCGCCATCCCCGCGCGGTTCAAAATCCTTGTACTGTTCGGCAATGCTTTCCAACGCCGCATCGATGTGCTCGTCTTCGACCTTGACGGTGTGACGCAAGACATCGAGCTTGCCGAAATCGTCGATGTCGATCGGCGGCACCACTTCAAAACTCATGGTGTAGGCCAGATCGGCCTTGCCATCGATGATGGAGGTGATTTCTTCTTCATCTTCGGTCATGCCGATCTCGGGCTGGTAGGCCGGCTTGACTTCTTTTTCAACCAATGCCTGCTGGCTGGTCTCTTCAACTGTCTTTTGCACGACCTCGGCCATGACGGATTTGCCATACAGCTTGCGCAGATGGGTGATCGGTACCTTGCCTTTGCGGAAGCCGCGGATATTGGCGGTGGCGCCAAGCTCGCTCAGCCGGGCCATCATCTGCTGTTCCAGCTGGGCGGCAGCCACAACCACTTTGAATTCGCGTTTCAGCCCATCGTTGAGGGTTTCGGTAACTTCCATCTCTCGTTCATTCCTTTAACGGGTCCAGCGCGTTCGCGGCGGCTGGTCAAATCGGTCATTTCCAAATTCCTTGGCGGCAGCTCGTCGGTCAGTGGTGCGGGCGGAGGGACTTGAACCCCCACGGCTTGCGCCACAAGAACCTAAATCTTGCGTGTCTACCAGTTCCACCACGCCCGCGCCCTTATGCGACCCGGGCCGCGCAATCGCGCGCTTCTATAGCAAAGGCACTGGCCCGACACCAGATGCAAAACGCTTTATTTGTAGAGGCTTGCCATAGCCGTCATCAGCAGCTCGGGCAAGTCATCAGCGGTCAGCCCGTCTGCTCCGGCAGCAGCGGCGGCACCATGCAGCCAAACCGCCGCGGCAGCGGCCGCAAATGCCGGAACATGCCGGGCCAGATTGGCCAGAACGATGCCTGAAAGCACATCCCCTGCTCCGGCCGTCGCCAGGCGCGCAGGTGCATTGTCGTTGATGATGATACGCCCGCCCGGTTCGGCGATCACGGTATCTGCGCCCTTCAGCACGACCACCGCGCCACTCAGTCTTGCGGCGGCCAGCGTCCGCTCGCATTTTGAATCGGTTTGCAGATCCAGGCCTTTGAAAAGACGGGCAAATTCCCCGTCATGAGGCGTCAGCACGACGGCGCGGTCCGGCCGCTCGGCGATCGCCTCGAAAAGCGCATCGGGGTCGGGCGAAAAACTGCTGAGGGCATCGGCATCGAGCACGGCTGGCGTACCCGATGCGAGCACCGCGCGAACCTTGGCGCGGGTCTGGCCGGATACACCGCACCCGGGGCCGATGCACGCGGCCGTCTTGCGTCGGTCGCTCAAAAGACGGCCCAGTGCGGGGGCATCGTCGGCCTCGCTCAACATGACGGCATCGAGTTGCATGGCATTTACCGGCATCGCCTGCCTGGGCGATGCCACGGTCACCAGACCAGAACCGGCGCGCAAGGCGGCATGGGCTGCAAGGCGGGCAGCACCGGATGTATAGGGGCCGCCCGACACCATCACGGCATGGCCGTGGTCGTATTTGTGCATCCGGGCCGCCCGGGGTTGAAAATGATCCAGCCAGAGA
>JABDJG010000203.1 GCA_013002595.1 Hyphomicrobiales bacterium
GTTCACCGGACGCCGATAGGCGGGCAAGTCGTTGACGACCTCACCTTCGAGAAACACTTCACCTATGCTTGGCGGCTCGAAACCGGCGATCATTCTCAGCGACGTTGTCTTGCCGCACCCTGAGGGACCGAGAAATGACAGAAATTCGCCTGTGGTGACCTCAAAATTCAGTTCCGCCGCCGCCACAACATCGCCGTACCGCTTCGTGACATTGCGGAATTCGATCACTGGACTATCGGTTTGACTGGAAGTCACCCCTGCATACCCTTCATTTGATAAAAATCGCGAGTTTTTCTCAATTCGTGATATAGCCCCCAAGGCACTGACAGCTTAGCGAATTCAGCGAAATGATGTATATAGGCTGCATTGCATATCCCTTTTGTGATAGGCGCATCTTGAATGGTGGGATCGAGCGACAACTGGAACAGCGCAGTTGCAGAAGCGATCATGGCAATCGGCACACCCCCGTTCGCTGAAAAGTTGGTTGCTGCCCTGCGCGGCGTGGCGACATTCGACTACTCCGTCATGTTTGCCTACTCAGGCGATGCCCGTCCGATTGACCTTCACGATGATTTTCCGGCCGGCAAGCGGCGGGTGTTCGTGACGGCCTACCAGGAAGGCCCGTATCTGCTCGATCCATTTTTTCTGGCATGCTCGCGCGATGTCGACGACGGCCTGTACCGGATCAAGGATCTGGCGCCGGACCGGTTCTATCAAGGTGAATATTTCCGCTCATACTATGTGCAGACCGGACTGTCCGAGGAAATCGGTTACTTCATCCAACTGCCCGGAGGGGTCGTTGCTGTGATTTCGCTTATGCGTGCAGACCATTCACCGCAATTCAGCGCTCGCGAATTTCGCAAGCTAAGCGCATGTGAACCCGTCGTGCGAGCACTCGCTCTGCGACAGTGGCAAGATCTGCACCGGCGCTATTCCGATGACGCCGTGGAAGATGGCCAGTCGAGCATTCAGCGTCATATCGAGTACGCCTTCCACACGTTCGGCAAGAGCGTTTTGACGATCCGCGAACGGGAAGTCGTTGAGTTTGTACTGAAGGGATATTCATCCGACGCGATCGGTAAAATACTGGAGATTGCGCCGGGAACGGTCCGCATCCATCGCAAAAATATCTATGCCAAGCTCGGCATCAATTCCCAGGGTGCGTTGTTCTCGCAGTTTATCGAGGCGCTATCTGCCGAGGCGAACAGCGGCTGATGGAATTTCCGTTGGTTAGTCTGGCCGTCATTCCCACTCGATGGTTCCCGGCGGCTTGGAGGTAATATCATAGACCACGCGGTTGATGCCGTTGACCTCGTTGATGATGCGGGTCGCGACGCGGCTGAGGAACTCGTGGTCGAAGTGGTAATAGTCCGCCGTCATGCCGTCGGTTGAAGTGACCGCGCGCAAGGCGCAGACGTAGTCATAGGTGCGCCCGTCGCCCATGACGCCGACGGTCTGGACCGGAAGCAGGACGGCAAAAGCCTGCCAGATGGCGTCATAAAGGCCGGCTTTTCTGATTTCATCGAGGTAAACCGCATCGGCCTTGCGGGCGATCTCGACCTTTTCGCGGGTGATCTCGCCGGGGACGCGGATGGCAATGCCTGGACCCGGGAACGGATGACGGCCGACGAAATGGTCCGGCAGGCCGAGCTCACGGCCAAGGTCGCGCACTTCGTCCTTGAACAACTCACGCAACGGTTCGATCAGCTTCATGTTCATGCGATCGGGCAGACCGCCGACATTGTGGTGCGACTTGATGGTGACGGACGGGCCGCCGGTGAACGAAACGCTTTCGATGACATCGGGGTAAAGGGTGCCTTGTGCCAGGAAAGCCGCGCCGCCGATCTTGCCGGCCTCTTGTTCAAACACATCGATGAACAGCTTGCCGATGGTCTTGCGCTTGACCTCCGGGTCGGAAACCCCTTCAAGGGCGCCCAGGAACATGTCCGATGCATGCACATGGACCAGTGGAATGTTGTAGGCATCGCGAAACAGGCTGACGACCTCATCGGCCTCGCCTGCCCGCATCAGGCCATGATCAACAAAAATGCAGGTAACCTGATCGCCAATCGCCTCATGCAAGAGGACCGCAACGACCGAGCTGTCGACGCCGCCGGACAGGCCGCAGATAACCCGCTCGAAACCGGCCTGCCGCTTGATGCGGGCAATGGTATCGTCCTTGAACGAGGCCATCGACCAGTCGCCCCTGCAGCCGCAAATCTCGAGTACGAAGTTTTTGTACAGTTTTGCACCGTCGGGTGTGTGCACCACCTCGGGGTGGAACTGCACAGCATAGAAGCGGCGGTGTTCATCGCAGATTGCAGCAACCGGCGCGCCCTCGGAGGTGCCAACGACCTTGAAGCCGTCCGGCAATTTGGTGACGCGGTCACCGTGGCTCATCCACACCTGATGGCTTTCGCCAGTGGTCCACACGCCGTCGAACAAGGCGCAGTGGTTTTCCACCTTGAGGAAGGCGCGGCCGAATTCGCGATGATCCGACGCCTCGACGGCGCCACCGAGCTGCTCGCACATGACCTGTTCGCCATAGCAGATGCCAAGCACCGGCAGCCCCATCGTGAACACCTTGTCGGGCGCCCGCGGGCTTTCACCGTCAAGGACGCTGGCCGGGCCGCCGGACAGGATGATGCCTTTGAGGCCATCCCAGTCGAGAGCGGCTTCAGCGGATTGAAAGGGAACGATTTCAGAGTAAACGCCAGCCTCGCGTACCCGGCGGGCGATCAGCTGGGTGACCTGGGATCCAAAGTCGATAATCAGTATCTTGTCCGTCATGGCGTGTGATCGCAGAAATTTTTTGAGTCCGCAAGCGACATGGCGGCGCGGACGCAGGGCATGGCTCGCCTATTCACAGTTACAGGCGACGAACTGTCAACCGGTTTGCCTCCCAAGGGTCAACTGCATCGCAAGGTTCACTTTGGGGCTTGAAGTTCGCCAGCAAATCTTTCATCACGTTGCGCAACCTTACAAGTGTGGACCCGACAGATGATCTTTTTGCACATAGACAATGATGCCCAGGCCCGCGTTCATCGCGTTGCCAGCGAGGCAGGCGGTGATGTATTGGGCTGCGATCTGAAAGCAGCCGGCCAGCTCGATCCCGATATCATCGCAAAAGGCATAGCCGGCGCCGCTGACCCCAAAATGATCGTTGTGCTCAATGCCAAGGCCAACAACCGTGACGCGCGCCGGGCTTTTGAGGGCTTGCGCCGGATCGCCAAGTTTCGCGGGCTCGATGTCCATATCGCCGGCGACCGATCGGTCGAACATGTTGCTGACCAGATCGTGCAGAGCGATGCCGATCTGACACTGGATGCACCGGGCTCAAGCGTTGGCGAGCAGATTACCAAGCTCGTCAAGAGCGAGACGATGACGCCGCTGGAGCGGGCGGAGATGGACATTCCAACCGTTGACGAAGCGATGGCTGCAACCGGATGCAGCCGAAATGCAGCCAAGCAACAGATTGACTGGATGAAGGCGCAGAGCGTCTGGGCCAATAATCTTTACCAGGTCAACGTCGAATACCTGCCCAATTCCCAGGCCCATGTGATCATCCGGCGTCTCGACCGTCAGCCGGTGCATAACTGGTCGCATTTCCAGGAGATCAAGAACCAGGTTCTCGGCAAGGAATGCGAAGCCGTTGAAATCTATCCGCGCGAAAGCGCCCTGGTGGATGCCAAGGATCACTATCATCTGTGGGGCTTCCGCACGCCTGAGGGAACTTTCAACCTGGGCTTCAAGGACCGCGACGTGGCAGCGGACAAGGAATAGAGCATGTTTTGCTCTGGTCGCGCACTCAAGCCAGCTTCATAACCGCAATGAAGAAGCCATCGGTGCTGTGGCTGGCCGGCGTCAACAACAATGTTTCGGTTGATCCGTCCGCCGAGGCTGGCGGTTGCGATCCGATTGCCTCTCGCCACACATCTGCATAGGGCGTCAAACTGAATTGCGGATGGGCCTCGATAAACCAGGAAACCTGGTCCACATTCTCTTGCGGCAAAACCGAGCAGGTAATGTAGACCAGCCGGCCACCCGGCTTGACAAGGTCCACGGCGCCTTCGAGCACGGCGCGCTGGTCGGCCATGCGTTGTTCAAGCAGTTGCTGGGTCAGCCGCCACTTGGTGTCGGGACGGCGGCGCCAGGCGCCTGAACCCGAGCACGGGGCATCGACCAGAACCACATCCATTCGGTTTTTGAGCGGCTCAAGCCTGACCGGTTCATCGGCCGGAATAACCTGGACATTGCGGGCGCCCGCGCGCTTCAGGCGCTCAAAGATCGGCTTCAGGCGATGTTTGTCGGCATCATAGGCATGCAGCTGGCCCTTGTTGTGCATCATGGCCGCCATCGCCAGGGTCTTGCCGCCTGCCCCGGCACAAACATCGGCAACCTGCAGTCCGGCATGCGCGCCGGACATGAGGGCAGCGACCTGCGATCCCGCGTCCTGGACCTCAAACAGACCGCGCAGATGGGCCGGGTCGGCTTCAACATTGGGGTGACGGCCGTCGCGGGCCGGCACCGGCAGACGCAGGCACATCGGCGATAGCGGGCCGGGTTCAGCATTATTTTTGGCCAGCGCCCTGGCAACCCTGGCCATATCGGCCTTGAGTGTATTGACCCTCAGATCAACCGGCGCACGTTCGGCCAGCGCCCTGCCCTCACCGGCGGCAGCCGCACCGAAGGCGCGCTCAAACGACGGCTGCAGCCAGTCGGGATAATCGCCGGCAACCCAGGCCGGCGGCGCATCTGCTTCGGTTGCAAGCACCGTTCGCTCGCCTGCCGTCAGCGCGCCGGGGCCATATTGCGCCGTCAAGTGACCGGCAATCTCATCGATTGGCATATCCCAGTGGATAAGCAAGGCGGCCAAAACCAGCGCCCGCGGTTCCTCGCTCGCCATCCGATGAGCCAGGCTTGATTTGCATCTGAGACAATCAAAGACCAGATTGCCGATCGCTGCCCTGTCGCCCGAGCCGGCATAGCGATTGCCGCGCGCCCAGCCCTGCAGGGCAATCGACACCGGCCGGTTGTTGCCCAGGACATCGCCGAGCACTTCAATGGCGGCGCTGATCCGCCCGGGTGTTCTCATAGATCAGCCCTGCCGCTGGTAGTTCGGCGCTTCACGGGTGATCATCACATCGTGCGCGTGGCTTTCGCGCAAGCCGGCACCGGAGATGCGGATAAACTCGGCATTGTTCTGCAAATCGGCAAGCGTCGCAGCGCCGGTATAGCCCATTGCTGCGCGCAGGCCGCCAACGAGCTGGTGCAGCACGGTGCCAACCTCGCCTTTGAACGGCACCTGCCCCTCGATGCCTTCTGGCACCAATTTCAAGTTGTCCGTGACTTCAGCCTGGAAGTACCTGTCCGCTGATCCGCGCGCCATCGCGCCGACAGAGCCCATGCCCCGGTAGGATTTGTAGCTGCGGCCCTGATGGAGATAAACCTCGCCGGGGCTTTCCGTCGTGCCTGCAAGCAACGAGCCGATCATGGCCACATTGGCCCCGGCCGCAAGCGCCTTGGCCAGATCGCCGGAAAATTTTATGCCGCCATCGGCGATCACCGGCACACCGGCGGCATGGCCGGCCTCGGCACAGTCCATTACGGCGGTAAGTTGCGGCACACCGACACCTGCAACGACACGCGTGGTACAGATGGAGCCAGGCCCGATGCCAACCTTTACCGCATCGGCGCCGGCATCGATCAGGGCCTTGGTGGCATCGGCCGTTGCGACATTGCCGGCAATGATCTGGACACTGTTGGAGAGTTTCTTGATACGGCTGACCTGATCGAGCACGTGGACCGAATGGCCATGGGCCGTGTCGACCACGATCAGATCGACACCGGCATCGATGAGGGCCCCGGCGCGCTCAAATCCATTATTTCCAGTGCTGGTGGCAGCAGCAACGCGCAGGCGGCCCTGATCGTCCTTGGCAGCGTTGGGATAATTCTTGGCCTTTTCCATATCGGTGACGGTGATCAGACCTATACAGCGGTATTCTTCATCAACGACGATGAGTTTTTCGATGCGGTGCTGGTGCAACAGGCGCTTGGCGACCTCAGGTTCGACATTTTCCATCACCGTCACCAGATTCTCGCGGGTCATCAGGTCGGCGACCTTCTGGTCGAGGTCTTCGGCAAAGCGCACATCGCGGTTGGTGATGATGCCGACCAGCATGCCTGGCTTGCCCTTGCCCTGATCGCGCTCGACCACGGGAATACCGGAAATCTTGTAGCGCTCCTTCAGCGCCAGCACCTCGGCCAGCGTGGTGTCCGGCGTGATGGTGATCGGATCGATGACCATGCCGGATTCATAGCGCTTGACGAGGCGCACCTGGCTGGCCTGCTCATGCGGCTCCAGATTGCGATGGATTACGCCGATACCGCCCATCTGGGCCATGGCGATGGCCATGGGAGCCTCGGTTACGGTGTCCATGGCTGACGATAGGATCGGCATCGCCAGATCGATATCCCGGGTGAGTTTGGTCGAGGTGTCAACCTCGGATGGGAGCACCTGCGATGCGGCCGGTTTCAGCAACACATCGTCAAAAGTCAGGTACTCCTGGAGTTCTTTAGCGCGCCTCTTGGCCGGCATAGCCAACCTCCGTTAACTGGATTCGCCCAATGGCAGGAACGTCGCCCGCGAATCTCTTTTGCATTGTCAGGTTGGCGCGTGTCTTTAACATTGCACCAGCACGGTGCAAAGCGATGATTTGCGTTGCGCAACAGAAATTTCGTGGCCAAGATTGCATCCTTCGGGCGGGAGGCCGGCGGACATGGACAACCAAGCCATCAAATCGATGAACCTGTATTCGCAGGTCGAGCGCATCTACAGCGACCTGCGCGCGATGGGCATTGCAGATGATGCACCGCTCGATGTCGAAACTCTGACGCCGTTCGATCAGTATCATTATTTCGGCACCGATGCCGTCGACGAGGCGATCGCCATGACCGGCATCACAGCAGGCAGCACGGTTCTGGATGTCGGCTCAGGCCTTGGCGGCCCGGCACGCTATCTGGCCAAGGCGACCGGCTGCAAGGTCACCGCGCTGGAACTCCAGGAGGATTTGAACGAAGTTGCCGCCAAGCTCACGGACCGGTGCGGGCTTTCCGGCAATATCGATCACGTGTGTGCCGATGTGCTTGCCTGGCAGGCGCCTGCAGAGAGCCACGACCAGTTGATGAGCTATCTGGCGCTGTATCACATCGACGATCCGACAACCCTGTTCGCGACCTGCGCAACCGCGCTCAAGCCGGGCGGCAGAATATATATCGAGGACCTTTACGGCCTGGGTGAGTTCACCGACGAAGAGCAGCGTCACCTGCGGCACATGCTGTATGGACAGAACATGGCCAGCCGCACGCAGTATATCCTGGATCTGCAAAACGCCGGTTTCACCGACATTGCCTTTACAGACATGACTGGACCGTGGACCGGCTTCTGCCGTGAGCGGCTGGAGGCCTACCGAGCGGGCCGGGAGCGCCAAGAGGCTGTCCACGGCAGGCAGGTGGTTGAGGCGCTCGATGAGTTCTACGCCACCGTACTGGGTCTGTTTGAAGGCGGCAACATGGGCGGCGTCAGGGTGACGGCGACCAAGGCGTAGACGATTGCCGCGCTCTAACATATTGAAGTTGAACAGCTTTATGAGATTTGGCCACATCGGCCAAATCTCATGCTGGACCACGATGAGGCTCTAGAACCCGAAGTACAACCCGAAGCCATGCGGTCGGTAGTATGGCCGGTGATAGTAGTAGCCATAGTGACGGTGGCCGTAGCCATAGTAACGCCGACGGCGACGGCGACGATGACGGTGACCATAATGGCGATTATAGTGCCTGTAGCGCCGGCGCCGCCGTCTGCGGCGGCGGTGGCCCGAATGGGCATCGGCCGGACTGGACAAGGCCGGTACAAGCAGGGTGCCTGCAACCAGCGCTGCACCGCCTAAAATGATCATCCGGCGGGACTGATCAGGCTCGGCATGGCTCTCGTCTGATGGCAAGGACCGAGCGCTGAACTGCTTAAAATATGCAACAATAGGCTTCAACATAGCGATAACTCTCGTTTTGCTGATCACCCTTCCTACTGTATGGTCCGACAACATTGTGGCGATATTGGACGCGCCATGTGAAAATTTGTCAGGTTGGTTTGCTTAATGGGTTACGCCGGCGTGTAGATAATCGCCCGGACGGGTGTTGGTCCCGAACCGGTCGCCGGGTTCAGGGCTTCGGGGCAATTGGACAATACGGCCAGTACGTCCATATCGGCTTTGAGGTCGACGTAATCGCCCGGCTTCGACAAACCTTCCACAATCATCGCCTGGCCGTCGGCGGCAACCGGCACACGCATGAAGAAGTTGACGTTCGGCACGACATCTCGCGGGCCCATGCCGTGACGGGCAAGTTCTTCCTCGAAATTGTGCTGGCAGCATCTCGGGTTGGTCGCGCCGTAGCGCACTTCATCAAGGGCAAACGAGCAGCAGCCAAATATTGTGTCATGACCGCCACAGGTATCCTCGATGATGGTCATCAGTTTGCGGGCCCGGACCGACCATAACGAGGATCCCTTGCCAAGGTAGATCTGACCCGGGATCTTGATCGTGTTGGGCGCGTGATAGCGCTCTTGCGGGTCATCGGCATTGTAACACAGGAAATCTATGGCCTGCTGGCCTTCCAGGTCGATCAGGCGCAGGACATCGCCCTTCGCAATGCGGCCGCTCCAGGGACTGCAGGCGGCTATTATCGTGTCTTGGACAATCTGGCCATCAGGTTTCATGTTCCACGCTTTCCTGGATCAGTGCCGGTTTTGAGTCTTTGAGGCCACAATTGGGCGACCGGCAAAGACATGCCTCATTTGCGACATACCGAGCACAATTTTAACTGAAAAATTACCATAACGGGGCATTGAGTTGATGCGTTGTGTAGAGTGAGGAGTTGGGTATGAGTTTCATCGATATGGACATGATCGTTGCTGCATTCGTAATCATCAATGTCATCCTGTTGGCTGTTTCGCTTAAGCTTGGCAGATCGCAGTCAACACCATCGCTGGACGAACTGATGCGTAAAGTTGCCGAAAACGCCGGCAAGACCAACGACAACGTCTGATCATCCGATTGGCCGTTCCAATCTTCGATTGAGTTCACCGCGGATGCAGTCTGCAGTGCTGACTGAACGAGTTTCGAGACCCCTTACTGCGGTTCATCGCTTTCCGGTTCTCCTCTGAAACCGGTCGCCAGAACATAGAGCTCAGCTGAATCCTCCCTGCTCGCCTTCGGTTTGACGTGCCTCACAGTGGCGAAATCGCGTTTCATGCTGGCCAGCAGTTGGCTTTCGGTTCCGCCTCTGAGAACTTTGCATAAGAAAACTCCGTCCGGGCGCAGCACCGACCTGGCAAAATCTAGCGCTGTCTCGCACAAGGCCATGATTTTCAGATGATCGGTCTGACGATGGCCGGTGGCGTGCGCCGCCATGTCGGACAGCACAACATCGGGGCGTTTGCCGCCAAGGGCCGACATAATGGCATCAGGCGCTGCATCATCGAGAAAATCCATCTTCAGGCTGTGCGCGCCAGGAATCGGTTCCATAGTGTGCAGATCGATGGCCACGACAGCCCCCTTGCCGTCTATGGAATTGACACGCTGTGCCGCGACCTGCGACCAGCCGCCCGGAGCCGCCCCCAGGTCGACGACGCAAAGACCGGGTTTCAGAAAGCTGTATTCGTCGTCCAGTTCGATCAGCTTGAAGGCAGCGCGGGATTTCAGCCCCAAACGACGCGCTTCGGCAACGTAGGGATCGTTGAGCTGGCGCTCCAGCCAGCGCCGGGATGAATTGGTGCGGCCTTTGCCTTTTTGCACCTTGACCTTCAGATTGCGCCCGCCGCGCCCTGATGGCCTATTGGGACGATCGGCCATAGGTTTCATCGCTTGTCATGAGTTCGGTCAAGATGCCTTCGCGCAGGCCGCGGTCGGCGACCCTGACACGTGATACCGGCCACACGGTTCTGATCTCTTCCAGAATTGCACAGCCGGCCAGAACCAGATCGGCGCGCTCGCGGCCGATACACGGCGAGGCAGCACGCTCGGCAAAGCTCATTGCCAGCAACTGCTGGTTGACCTTGCCGATGTCGTTGCTCTCAACCCAACTGCCGTCTACCTTGGAGCGGTCGTAGCGCTTGAGGCCCAGATGCACGCCGCAGACGGTTGTGATCGTGCCTGACGTTCCCAGCAGATGATCCGCTGCAACAACGCCACCAGTTAACGATTTGATTTCACTATTAAATCTTTGCAGAAGCGGCCGTATGTGCTCACGCATCAACCGGAAATCATCTGATGACACATCGCGGCCACCAAACCATTCCGCCAGCGTTACAACACCTGCCGGAATAGACGTCCAGGCGACAATTTCATAGTGGTCCTTACTTGTGTCGAGCCACATCAACTCCGTCGAGCCACCGCCGATATCGAACACCAGAACATTTCTGGAGCCTTCGGCAATCAAGGGCGCGGCGCCGGCGACGGCCAGCTTGGCTTCGCTTTCACGATCGATGATCTCCAAGGTGAGGCCGGTCTCCTCAGCAATCCGGTCTACAAATTCTGTACCGTTTATCGCCATCCGGCAGGCTTCTGTGGCAACCAGACGTGCCTTGCCGACACGCCACCAGGTCAGTTTGTTGGCGCAGACACGAACTGCGCTGACCGTGCGCCGCATTGCTTCTTCGCTGAGGCGTCCTGAACGGCTGGCGCCTTCGCCGAGACGGACAATACGGGAAAATGCATCGACAACACCAAAACCTGCGGGATCGGGGCGCGCCAGGAGAAGCCGGCAGTTGTTGGTGCCCAAATCGAGCGCGCCATAAAGCGTTACTCCGGAATCCCGAAGTTCTGCTGCGGAGTCGTATCCGCCAAATTTGCCCCGTGCAAACCGGTTTGCGGCAGACGGCTTTAGACCGTCATTGCGCCGCGACCGGTGCAGGTTCGATCCCGCGTCGCTTCGCGCATCCACTGTAATCCATCCCGCCCCGGCAGCGCCGAATTTTGCAGGCCGAATATAGCGCCAACAAACCGGCCGCCTCACCGCGGCAAATCAATGCGTTAAAGCCAGTCTAGAGCGTTTCTTTGTCATTTGGAACCACTTGATGAAGATACGCACACGTCGCCTGAATCAGCGAGCAAAAGTACTGAAAAGCTCCGCCCCCGGATTAACCGCTCATTATGGGCTTTCTGTTATCGATATCGTTTGAGGGACAATTTTAGATGCGCACATTCGGCAGACCGTGGTTCAAAGAAGATTCGATGATGGCAAGTTATTCGAGCCATCTGGGTGGTGCGGTTTCGCGCCATCGCACATCGATGGCGCTGGGTGCTGCCAAGGTTGAAGCTGAGCTGGCATCAAAGTCCAAGTCTGAATTCATCGCCAATATGAGCCACGAGTTGAGAACGCCACTCAACGCAATCATTGGCTTTTCCGATATGCTGGCAGGCGGAGAAGGCAGCGATCCGCAAAAAGTCAGTCAATATTCAAACTATATCCACCAGGCCGCAGAGCACCTGCTGGCGCTGATCAACGGCATTCTGGATGTCTCGAAAATCCAGGCTGGCAAGCTGACAATCGATCGCGAGGTATTTGACCTTAAATCGGCTATCGAAGGCTGCCTGCTGATCATCGGCACCAAGGCCAAAGATAAGAACATCCAGATTCAGGCCTCGATCTCCAAATCAGCCAAAGACGTGTACGGAGATTCATTGCGTCTCAAACAGATTTTGATCAACTTGTTGTCGAACGCCATAAAATTCACCTCTGAAGGCGGCGCGGTATCCATCGAGGCTGTTGGCCTCAAGAACGGATTGACACGGATCATTATCGCCGATAGCGGCGAAGGCATGACCCCGACCGAAATCGACACTGCACTCACGCCGTTCGGTCAGATCAACAGCGGTCTCAACAAATCTCACGAGGGCACCGGCCTGGGATTGCCAATTTCAGTTGCACTTGTGCGGTTACATAGCGGAACGCTTGAGATCGAAAGTGAGAAAGATGTCGGCTCGCGCGTCATCGTAACGCTGCCGCCGGCTCCCGCCGCCAAGGCAAAACCCACTCCTAACCAATCAGCAACAGGTCAGCAATAAGTCCAATGGCACAGCAAGCAGTTCAGCAAAAACCATCGTCAGATGCGCATGACGCCAGCGTTCCGCTCCCAGCGTTTGAACGTATCGGCCGTATTGTGGCAGTGACTGGCGGCCACGCCATCATATTGCTCGACGCCACCGAGGGTCCCGAAGCTGGTCGCAGCCCGGAAATCGGAACCCTGTTGAAAGTCGAAACAGAGGCCTCTGTATCACTGGCACTGGTATCAGCCTTGAGCGCACCAATGCCGTCTCATTCCGAAGATGAACAAGAAGTCCGCATCGTTGAAGTGGAATTCATCGGCGAGCTGCCAAAAGGTGAAGATGGCAGTCCGACCCACTTCCGGCGCGGTATTTCCAATTATCCAGGTCTCGGCGATCTTGTTTTCCGGTCCAGCAAGACCGAGCTGGAAATGGCCTATGCCTGCGATACCGCTTCTTCCATCCGCATCGGCGCCATCCAACAGGATCGCAGCATTCCCGCGATGGTCAAGATCGATGAACTGCTGGGCAAGCACTTTGCTGTTCTGGGCACGACGGGTACCGGCAAATCATGCGCGGTTGCATTGATTTTGCGCAGAATTCTGGAAAAGAACCCGAAGGCTCACATCCTGTTGCTCGACGTCCACCGCGAATATGCGGCATCGTTCAAGGAGTTTGCCGAGGTCGTCACACCGGAAAACATGAACCTGCCATTCTGGCTGCTGAATTTCGAAGAGATCGTCGAAATCCTGATTGCACACCACGCCGGCCGCGAGCAGGATATCGAAGTGCTGCGTGAGCTGATTCCGATGGCCAAGCAACGCTACATGTCCAATCAGCGCAAGGACCGGTTGTCTGCATTGCGCGCCAAGGAAGGCGCCGATGCCCACAACATCGGCATTGATACGCCAGTTCCCTACCGGGCATCGGATCTTACGGCACTGCTGGAAGAATATATCGGCAAACTGGAACTCAAGGGCGGCCTTGCCCCTTACAAGCGCATCAAGGCGCGCATCGAAACCGTGACCCGCGATCCGCGCTATGCGTTTATGTTCGGCAGCCTGACGGTTCAAGATACGATGGCAGAAGTGCTTGGCCGGCTGTTCCGCGTTCCCGTCGATAACAAGCCCATCACCGTCCTGGAGCTCGGGGGCCTGCCGTCTGAAATCATCAATGTGGTGGTGTCGGTGCTGGCCCGTCTTGCATTCGACTTCGGGCTTTACAGCAACGGCATGGTGCCGATTACCTTTGTCTGCGAAGAAGCCCACCGTTACGTGCCGATCGACAAGTCGAGCGGGTTTGAGCCGACCAAACGGTCAATCTCCAAAATTGCCAAGGAAGGCCGCAAGTACGGCGTTTCGCTGTGCATCGTATCACAGCGCCCGGCCGAACTGGACCCGACCATCCTGTCCCAGTGCAACAC
>JABDJG010000205.1 GCA_013002595.1 Hyphomicrobiales bacterium
GTTTCGCAGTCATCATAGTCAAGCGCGTGGGCGCTGACACCGTTGACGAAGGCGGCGGGCAGGGGCGCCAGGCGCTCGTTCGTGCCAAAGACGGCCGCGTTGCCGCTGCCCCATGAGCGGGCGGCGCTGAGGGTCTTTTGTGCGACCGGATCGCGCCAGCCGGCATGAAAGCAGCCAATGGTGTCTACAACAGAACAAACAACAGTTTTGCGGGCCGATGTGCACTCGGCGAAATCGGCGGTGACGGCCCAGTTGGCGATGTCTTGTGCAGCGGTCATGACGGGTCAGCATATTCAGCTTCAATCGCTTGGCAAGCGGCTGTGTGACCGGTTTGCCACATTTGCCGATCAATCCTGCATGGGGTGGTTGAAACTTGCCTCTACGTCCATTAGGTCAGGCGCTCAACGAATTTCGTGCAACCCAATCAAAGGAGACCAGCGATGCGCGGGCAGACGACTCGTTACACCACCATCCAATGTCATTCCACAATCCAGGCGTTCGGTCTGGGGAAGGTCTTTTTTGCATCATGGGCAATCCACATGAAACCTCAGCCGATGTTCGGCTGATTGCCAGCGACAACAGCTGGATCGAAGGCGACGCGGTTCGCCAACTCAACAAAACGGCTGAGCTGCCGGGTATCGAATACGCGGTCGGGTTTCCCGATCTGCATCCCGGCAAGGCCTATCCCGTTGGCGCGACGTTCGTTTCGCGTGATTGTCTTTATCCGCTGCTGGCGGGCAATGATATCGGCTGCGCGATGGCGTTCTGGCGCACCGACATGCCGGTCAGGAAGGCCAAGCTTGAACGCTGGGCCAAGAAACTCGACGGGCTGGATATGCCGTTTGACGGCGATACCGGTAGCTGGCTGGAACAGCGCGGCCTCAAACCGGGGCCGCATGATGCCGGGCTCGGCACCATCGGCGGCGGCAATCATTTCGCCGAATTACAGCGGGTCGAAGAGGTGTTCGATGCCGACCGTTTCGCTGCCATTGGCCTTGATAAGAACGAATGCTGTCTTCTGGTTCATTCGGGCTCGCGTGGGCTCGGCCAGGCGGTGCACCGCCAGCATATCGACAACCACGGTGCCCGTGCACTGGAGACCGGCAGCGAGGCTGCCGAGATCTATGGCACGGCGCACGACGAAGCGTGCCGATGGGCTGAGGCGAGCCGCGGCCTCATCGCGCAGCGGTTTGCCGACCAGATCGGGTTCGATCTGTCGCTGATCGGCGATGTGCCGCACAATTCCCTGTCACGCGAAGACTGGCGCGGCGAGCCGGCCTGGTTTCACCGCAAAGGCGCTGCAACGGCGCGCAGCGGGCCGGTCATGGTGCCGGGCTCGCGCGGTACGCTCAGTTATCTGGTCGATGCGGCCGGAGACGGCGATGATGTTGCCTGGTCGATGGCGCATGGCGCCGGGCGGCGCTGGCAGCGCGGCTATGCCAAGTCGCGCCTGTCGGCCAAATACCGGGTCAAGGACATGGAGCGTACGCCGCTTGGCGGGCATGTTGTCTGCGAGGACCGCCAGCTGCTCTATGATGAGGCGCCGCAGGCCTACAAGGATATCGCCCAGGTGATCGATGACCTCAAGGCGGCCGGCACAGTCAATGTGATTGCCTCATTCCGGCCGCTGCTGACCTACAAATGTAGGAAGCAGGGCGATGAGTGAGCCGGCAACGGCATGGCTGCAGGTGACCTCCGGGCGCGGTCCGGTCGAGTGCCAGCTGGCGGTTGCCAAGCTTGTGCCGGTGATCTGCAACGAGGCGCGCAGTGCCGGCCTGACCGCCAAGGTGATCGATGAGGTGGCGGCCCGCGATGCCGGGCTGTTCCTGTCGGTCCTCATGTCGGTCACCGGGCCCGGCGTCGAAGCGTTCGGCGAACGCTGGCAGGGCTCGGTCCAATGGCAGTGCAAGAGCCCCTTGAGGCCCGGCGCCAAGCGCAAGAACTGGTTTGTTGCCGTGGATGTCCTGTCGGTGCCGCAAGACAAGGCGCAGGCGATCGCGGCAAAGGACATAAACTTCGAGGCGTTTCGCGCCAAGGGCGCCGGCGGCCAGCATGTCAACACAACTGACAGCGCAGTGCGTCTGACCCATGTGCCGAGCGGTCTTGTGGTGGTGGCACGTGAGGAACGCTCACAGCACATGAACCGCAAGCTGGCGATGGCGCGCCTGGCGCAGTTGATGGATCAGCAGGGCCGGGAGGCGAGTGCTGCAGCCGAGCAGGACCGCTGGGCCCGGCATGAGCAGCTGGTGCGCGGCGACCCGGTGCGGGTGTTTAAGGGCGAGAAGTTTAGGGCGAAGTAGCTCCCTCCCCCAGGGGGGAACCGTACATGCTACGCCACAAAATCGCTGCCGAAGTAGATCGGTGCCCAGGTGTCGCCGGTTGGGTCGAAGATCATGCCGGCACTGGTCAGTGTGGTGATGTCGGTGTTCTCCAGGATCACCGTGCTGTTGGCGCCGAAGCGCACATAGGCATCGGTGCCATCCTGGGTCAGGGTGAGGTCCTCGAAGCCATCGACCGCCAGGTTGCCGGCGAACACCAGTTGATCGCCGGCAAGCGGGTCGAAATCGGTGACACGGTCGTAGTTGGTGCCAAGAAAGAACACAAAGGTATCGGCGCCGTCATTTCCGGTCAGGGTGTCCTTGTTGCCGCCACCGACGAGGATGTCATCGCCGATGCCGCCGATCAGGGTGTCCTGGCCTTCCTTGCCATTGAGGTAGGCGCCAACATCGGCGCCATAGATCGTTTCGCCCCTGTCGTAGCCTTCGGCATAGACGAACCGGACGGTGTTTTCGCCGTAGATGTCAGTGGCGGCATGGGTTGAGCCGCCGGGGCTGACGATGTCCCAATAGCCGTTGCCGCCGCCGGTGTTCTGGCTCGGGTCGTAATCGAGAATGGCGTTGTCG
>JABDJG010000380.1 GCA_013002595.1 Hyphomicrobiales bacterium
CCCCAAGGGCAACCTCATCGGGTGGTTGGGCCGGGGAAGGGGGCTGGTGCCGTTTAAAATTCAATAAAGCCTGCCGCCGTCGGGCACCGGTTTGCTGGGGCCGATCATCACGACATCATCTTGGCCATCCGGGAAGCCGAGCGTCAGGACCTCGGACATGAACTTGCCAATCTGGCGCGGCGGGAAGTTGACCACGGCCGCAACCTGACGGCCGGGCAGGGTCTCGATGTCGTAGTGCTTGGTGATCTGGGCGGATGACTTCTTCACACCGATCTCCGGGCCGAAATCGATTTTCAGCTTGAACGCAGGCTTGCGCGCCTCGGGATAGGGCAGGGCTTCGATAATCGTGCCGACCCTGATGTCGACCTTGAGGAAGTCGTCAAAGGTTATGGTGTCCATTGTGGTCTTTGTCTTTGGTTGTGGGAGAATTATTCAGCCGGTTTTTCGGTTTCGTCAGAGGCCGGCTGGGATCGGCGCCGGAGCATGGCAAGCGCCAGGTTGGCAAAGGCCTGGCCCATGGCCAGCGGTGCGTCCAGGCGCTCCAGCCACTTGGCGCCATCACGCAAGGACCGATCGAGCGAGGCCATCGTTTTGGCCAGGCCGGGATCGTCGTCTTCGGCCCACACTTTCATTGTACGGGCGGTGACCATGGCAAGGCCCTGGCGTTTGATCCCCTCGCGCCTGCCGGCCTCTTCGATGCCGGCGGCAGCCAGTGTCCAGCCCTGGCCGTCGATCAGCGCGCCGCCCAGGGTTGCCCAGTCGGCTGCCCCATCGGCGGGATCGCTGATGATGTTCCGGAAGGCTGCCTTGTGCGGCTCGAGAAGCTCAAGCCGGCGCATCACGATATCGAACAGACGATCGTGCACATCGCCTTCAACCGGATCTTTTTCCAGCGACGCGAGCAAATCGCGGTCGCTCCTGGCTGCCAGGGCCTTCAATATACCGATCTTGGACGGCACGAATTCCCTGAGTTCGGCCAGGGTCATGCCGGCTTCACCGGCAATGTCATTCAGGCGAATGTCCCGCCAGGAGCGGGTCAGGGCAAGGTCAAGCGCTGCATTGATGACATCATCGAGCGTCTTGGCGGTTCTGGGTCTTCTGGCCATGGTCCATACGACCAGAAAACCGGCTAGCCTGCAAGTTCGCGTGAGCGGATTTCGGCGGCTGCGACAGCGCGTTCTATCAACGGGCGCAAGCCATCTTCGGCCATCAGGACCTGAAGTGCTGCGTATGTCGTTCCCTTGGGCGACGTGACATTCTCGCGAAGGGTGGCAGCCTCGATCCCGCTCTGGCGCATCAGTTCGCCTGCGCCGGCAACAGTTGCACGCGCCAGTTTCACAGCAACATCTGCCGGCAGGCCCACTTCCTCACCGGCTGCTGCCAGACATTCTGCCAGATAGAACACGTAGGCCGGGCCGGAGCCGGAGACGGCGGTTGCCGCATCGATCAGGCCTTCGTTGTCGACCACAACCACTTCGCCAATCGAGGACAGCAGGTTTTCTGCGAGCGCCATCTGGCTCTCGGAGACATTGGCGTTCGCGGCAATTGCCGTTATGCCGCGACCGATTGCGGCCGGTGTGTTGGGGATCGAACGGATAACCG
This sequence comes from Hyphomicrobiales bacterium, assembly GCA_013002595.1. Taxonomy (GTDB): domain Bacteria; phylum Pseudomonadota; class Alphaproteobacteria; order Rhizobiales; family Aestuariivirgaceae; genus JABDJG01. Next base: position 1,603 of record JABDJG010000380.1, read on the forward strand.
CGGCATCGGCGCCGAAGTGGCTTTCGAAACTGGCAATGGTCTTGCCGGCGGCGATCGACAGAATCAGCGGCTTGTGATGCTTGAGATCCGACACCGTTACCAGCACATCGTTCATGATCTGCGGCTTGACGGCGGCAAGTACCACGGCAACCCTGTCGATGCCGGCGATGTCGGGATTGTGCGATATCCTGTGGCTTGAAATGAGGGCCATTGTCTCGGGTGGCGGCGCCGGATCGAGAATGATGATCTGGCTGGCGGGCAGGCCGCCTTCAAGCCAACCCTGCAACATGGCGCCACCCATCTTTCCGGCACCGAGCAAAACCAGTTTGCCTTCAAGTTTCATAGTCACGCCTCGCCAAGGGTTTCCAGCAGGCTAAGTTCCATGGCTTCCTCTGCCGTCTTGCCTGCCCAGATCACGAACTGAAAGACGGGAAAATAACGCTCAGAAGTCTCCAGCGCCAGTGCAATGAGGGCCTCGTATTGCGCATTATTCGCTGTGGCGCCGCCGGTCAGCAGCAGGCCATCACGGAACATCAGCGTGCCTTCACTCGGCCAGATATCGAAGTGGCCGAAATAGAGCTGCTCATTGATCAGGGCCGTTACCCGGCGCACCTCATCGCGGCGTGCAGCGGGAACCTTGAGATCGAACGTACAGGCCATATGCAGGCCTTCGATATCATCGCGCCAGTTGAGACAGACGTGAAGATCCGACCACGACCCCTCAACAACCATGTTGATCTCGTCATCAGCCGCACGGTCAACCAGCCAGTTGTGATTGGTTGCGAGCTTTTCGACCGTGTCCAACGGGTGTTCAGGTTCGTCTTTTAGCGAAATCAGAGCCGCCATGCTCAATCTCCAAACCGTCGAGCGAACCGCTGCGGCAACACCGTTGTCACACAACATGTCGCGGTTCGAATCGACTCAAACAACTATGGATGGAAGTTGCAGGATGGCCGGGGCGGCATCAAGGGCGGATTTCAGAGTTGGGGTGATTCCTCCACATCTGATTGGATCACCAATTGCCAATCGGCTGCCTGTTGAGGCTCAACTCTTCTTGGCGGGCTTGCGGGCAGGTTTTTTTGCTGCCGGTTTTTTGGCTTTGGCAGGGGCCGCCAGCTTTGCCTCCAGTTCGATAATCCGTCCGCTGAGCGTTTCATTTTGCTCGCGGGCCTTTTGCGCCATGGCGCGGACGGCCTCGAACTCTTCGCGCTGCACCACATCGAGGTCACCGAGTATCCGCTCCACCTGGGTTTTGACAAGTGTGTCCAGCTCGTTGCGCACGCCCTGGGCGGCGCCGGCCGCGTTGGTCATGAGTTTGGCGACTTCATCGAAGAACTTTGAGCTTGTGGTGGTCATGATTGGAAACCTTATTTGTGTATTCCCATCAGGTATGCATTTCGCGTGGCAAGATCAAGCGCGGGGACGCAAAATCGCGTGCTTGACGATTGCCAGGGTTATCGTCACTGTCGCGCGCAATGCCGATCCCTGCTGCCATCCCATTCCCGCAAATCGATCCGAACGCCTTCTCGCTCGGCCCGATTGTCGTGAAGTGGTATGCGCTGGCCTATATTGTAGGTCTATTGTCGGCTGTCTGGTACGCCAAGCGCATTGTACGCAACGAAAAACTGTGGCCGGACGGCAAACCTTCAGCGACGCCTGAACAGATCGATGATCTGCTGATCTGGGCGACGCTGGGCGTCGTCCTGGGCGGGCGGCTTGGTTATGTCCTGTTCTACAATCCGGCGTACTTCGCTGCGAATCCGGCTTCGATCCTCCAGGTCTGGACCGGCGGTATGTCGTTTCATGGCGGGTTTCTTGGCGTTGTCGTTGCCTGCTTGCTATACGGCCGCCGGCACGGCATCGGCCTTGACCGGCTGCTCGATCTGGCTGCTGCCGGCGTGCCGATCGGGCTCGGGCTCGGGCGCCTGGCGAACTTTATCAATGGCGAACTGTACGGTCGTGCGACGGATGTGCCCTGGGGCATGGTGTTTCCGGGCGGCGGCGCCGCGCCGCGCCATCCAAGCCAGCTCTATGAAGCGGCGATGGAGGGCGTGCTGCTGTTTGTTGCGGTCAGGGTCGCCACCCACTACTGGCGGGTGCTGCCAAGACCCGGTGCCGTCTCGGGAGTATTTGCCATGGTCTATGGCACGTCGCGCTTTCTGGTCGAGTTTGCCCGCGAGCCCGATTCGCATATCGGCTATCTGGCCGGCGGCTGGCTGACCATGGGCATGATCTTGTCGCTGCCGTTGATCGCAGTCGGCGTCTGGCTGTGGTTGCGGGCAAGGCCAGCGACATGATCCTGGAACAACAGATCATCGAAACGATACGCCAGGAGGGCCCGCTGCCGCTTGATCGCTATATGAACCTGTGCCTGGCGCATCCCAAATTTGGGTACTACATGTCGCGCGACCCGTTCGGGCGCGGTGGCGATTTCACGACGGCGCCGGAAATCTCACAGATGTTCGGCGAGCTGATCGGCATCTGGTGCGTATCCAGTTGGCAAACCTTGCAGGCTCCGGACCCGTTTCACCTAGTTGAACTC
>JABDJG010000261.1 GCA_013002595.1 Hyphomicrobiales bacterium
TGGATGCGGCCCATGCGGCCGGCATCGATGTGCCGTTTGCCTGCAAGGGCGGTGTGTGCTGCACCTGCAAGGCCAAATTGATCGAAGGCGAAGTGTCGATGGATGTGGTCTACGGCCTGGAGCCCGATGAAATCGCGGCAGGCTACATCCTGACGTGCCAGTCACACCCCAAAACGGAAAAGCTGGTTGTGGATTACGACGGCTAAAGCGTGACACGCTTTAAATGCCCGTTAGATCAAAATGCCCGGTAGGTCACGATCGTGTAGGTGTCTTTGACACCGGGGATCGAATGGACCTGCTGGTTGATGAAATGGCCGACGTCATCATCATCGTTCAGATAGAATTTCACCAGCAGATCAAATCCGCCGGCGGTTGAGTAGACTTCCGAGGCGATTTCGGCATCTGCCAGGGCTGTTGCCACATCGTAAGCCTTGCCGAGGTCAGTCTTGATCTGGACGAAGAAGGGTTTCATGGCGCTCGGTTCCCGATATGCGCTGGATATAGACCTTATGTCGGACAGCCGACAGCTTTGGTCAAGCGTTAGAGCGTTTCTTTCTTATTCTGAATCATTTGACCGGGTTCTCGCGTCTGCTGGCAAGGCACAGGCTACGCCGTGGTCTGGTTGACCATAAGTAGCCTGTAACACTGTCCAGCGGGCGCGAGAACCCGGTCTTCGGTGGGCCAAATTAGCCCATCGGGCGTCATTACGAAACTTGCCCGATGCACCACATCGCGCTGCGTTCCGTAACTAGCCGAGTGGACTAATTTGGACCATCAAATGGTTCAGAATAAGAAAGAAGCGCTCTAACCGGCCGTTTTGCGGGTCGGTATTGTTGACAGGGCAGCTTCAATGATCGCTGCCTTGTCGATGCGGTAGTGGGCATAGAGGTCATCGACGGTGCCGGTCTGGCCGAAATGTTCAACGCCGAGCGCCTGGACCTTGTGGCCGTGGATGCCGCCAAGCCAAGACAAGGTGGCGGGGTGACCGTCGATGACGGTGATGATCTGAGCCTGGCGGTCGAGCGGGGTGAGCAGCTTTTCGACATAGGATCTTTCGGCCTTGCCATGCTGCTGGGCGGTCTGGGCCGCCTTCCATCCGGCATTGAGGCGGTCGGCCGACGTCACCGCCAGCAGACCGGCGCCGGGGAACCGGGAGAGGAGGTCACCCATGGCCGATGCCGCCTGATCGGCAACGGTGCCCTGATAGGCAATTGCAAGGGCGGCGCCTTCTGCTGGTTCACGCTGCCAATAGCCGCCCTGAATGATGCCGTCACGAAGGGATTCATCCATGGCGCGGATCGGTTGATAGAGGGACCGGGTCGTCAAACGCAGATAGACCGAGCCGCCTTCGCGCTCGTGCAGCCAGTCGTCCACGCCTGCCGTATTCGGCTCGCGCTGGATGTATTCCAGCGCCCATTGCAGGATGGCGGCCAGTTCATCCACAAAGGCCGGCTCGAAGCTGGCGATGCCGTCCTGGGCCATGCCGATGAGCGGTGTGCCAACCGACTGGTGAGCGCCGCCTTCAGGCGCCAATGTGATGCCGGACGGGGTGGCGGCGAGAATGAAACGGGCTTCCTGGTAGCAGGCATAGTTCAGCGCATCGAGGCCGCGGGCAATGAACGGGTCATAAAGCGTGCCGATCGGCAAAAGCCGTTCGCCGAACAGGTCATGGCTGAGTCCCAGGGCGCCGAGCAGGATGAACAGGTTGTTCTCGGCAATACCCAGCTCGATGTGCTGGCCTTTCGGCCCCATGCTCCAGCGCTGGGCCGACATCAGCTTGCGCGACTGGAAGACGTCCTCGACCTCGTCATGGGCAAACAGGCCGCGCCGGTTGACCCAGGGACCCAGGTTGGTGGAAACCGTGACGTCGGGCGACGTGGTGACGATGCGGTCTGCAAGAAGGGTCTCGGAACGGGCAATTTCCTGCAGCAGAAGGCCGAAACCCTGCTGGGTCGACATGGCGCCCTTGATCTCGGGCAGCGGCAATGTGCCGACCGGTATCTGGTTTGAGGCGAGTTTGCGGTGGCCCTTGGCGTTGAAGGCAACGTTTTGAAGGAAACCCTCAATCTGATCCGGCGGCGGCTGAAGACCGGCGGTTTTTGACCATTCCTGGCCATCCACGATGTTGTTGGCCTGCTTGAAACCGGCCATCTGCTGCGGTGTCATGAGCCCGGCGTGATTGTCCTTGTGGCCGGCTAGCGGCAGGCCGTGGCCCTTGATGGTGTAACAGATGAAACAGACCGGCTGCTCACCGGTTGCGCCGGCAAAGGCCTCCAGCAGGGTTTCCAGGCAATGGCCGCCGAGATCGGTAACCAGTTCGGCGAGGTGCGCATCGGTCATTTGCCCAATCAGATCAAGCGCCTCGGGCTTGTCCTTCAAGTCCTCGCTGAGCTGTTTGCGCCAGCTGTCGGCGCCCTGGAATGTGAGAGCGGAATACAGCGCATTATCGCACTCTTCGATCCAGTCGAGAATGGCCTGTCCGCCCGGCTGATCGCGGATAGCCTCCAGCTTTCTGCCGAATTTAAGGGTGACGACCTTCCAGCCCATGTTTTCAAAGGTAGTCTGCAGTTTGGGCGTCAGCGGCGCCTTGATGACGGCATCAAGGCTCTGGCGGTTGTAATCGATGATCCACCAGGTGTTCCTCAACCCGTGTTTCCAGCCGTCGATCAGAGCTTCATAGATGTTGCCCTCATCAAGCTCGGCATCGCCGACAAGCGCGATCATACGGCCCGGCGGCCAGTCGGTGCCCCAGGCCTTGGCGTGCACATAGTCCTGCACCAGGCTGGCAAAGGCCGTCATGGCAACGCCAAGGCCGACCGACCCGGTTGAAAAGTCGACGTCGTCGATGTCCTTGGTGCGCGAGGGGTAGGACTGGGCGCCCTTCAGGGCCCGGAAACCTTGCAGTTTCTCCAATGTCTGATTGCCGAACAGATACTGGATGGCGTGAAACACCGGGCTGGCATGGGGTTTGACGGCAATGCGATCCTCAGGCTTCAGGATCGAGAAATACAGCGCGGTCATGATCGAGACCAGCGAGGCGCACGACGCCTGATGGCCGCCGACCTTCAGGCCGTCGGTGCTGTCGCGACCATGATTGGCGTTGTGGATGATCTGCGCCGACAGCCACAGCACCTTGCTTTCGAGCTCGCGCAGCATGGCCAGATCGGCGGCATGGGGTGTTTGTTGGTCCATTGCAGGAACATGCCATAGATCCAGCTTGATCGCCAACCAGCCGGATGGCCGCTGCCGTTCAGGCGCATCTGAGCGTCGGCAAGCCCGCCTTGAGCAGCGCGTTGCCGACGCCGAGCATGGTTTGGCGGGATTTGGTGAACAGGTAGACGACATCCCAACCTTGCGTTGGCTCATCGCGGCAAACCACCTGCAGGCCGGTACAGGCTTTCAACTCACCGGCCAGTCTGAGCGGCAGGTCGCTGCCGTAGCCGCGCCAATGATCGAAACTGTCCGGATCGGGCTCGGCAAGCTGCCAGGTTTCCAGTGCGGTCGATGGGGTCGGGACGGTCAGTTGAATGACACCTTCATCGGTGACGATGCGCAACAACTCGCGGATCGCCAGATAATCATCGTGGACATGCTCAAGCACGTGATTGGCGATAATCCAGTCATAGCTGGCATCGCCGCGGTCGATGGCTGTCATGTCCAGGCTGTTGGCGCGCCCGAACAGGGAGACTTCGACAGACCTGAAACGGTCTTTCGGCGTGGCCGGGTCATCGGAAAACTGCAGCGCGCGTGCGTTTCCAAGAATGCAATCGGGAATGGCTTCATAAACCTGGCGCACGACGCGGTGCCGTTCAAGCGAGCTGCAGGCGGCACATTTGGGCGGCAGACCGCTGGCAGCGGAGCGGCCCAGCGGGCCGGGGATAAACCATGCGGCCCCACAAAGGGTACATTGGGCCTTCGGTTGCGGTTGGATTGCAGCTGTTATCGCCATGCGGCCTCCTAAGCTAACAATGTACCATCCACCCGCGGATTAAGACAGCTGCGCCGAACAACTGCCAGTCACATTGAGATGATTGAATTTTGACCTCAGTTTGATGTAGGCAGCGGCCTGCTCCCGCGCCCAATCAGCCTATTCCAGTTCCGCCAGACCAACGGCCAACCGATCCAGGCCGGTTTTGATGTCCGCATCGCTGGCGGCGAAGGAAAAGCGGATACATTGGCTGTCACCAAAAGCTGTGCCGGGGACTGTTGCGACGAGATGTTTTTCGAGGAGCCAGTCGGCGAGTTCAGTGACAGTTGCGATGTGCCGGTTGCCGGCGCGTTTGCCCAGATAGGCGCTGAAATCTGCAAACATGTAGAATGCGCCGGCCGGCGTTGGCGCAATTATACCGGGAATTTTTGCAAGACCTTCCACCATCAATTCGCGGCGGCGCAAGTAGCTCAGGCGCATTTCCTCAACATCGCTGCGATCGCCCTTGATGGCGGCAATCGCGGCGCGCTGGACAAAGGCATTGGCGCCGGCGGTAAAGGTGCCTTGAACCTTGGTAATGGCGCGCGTGACCGGCTCGGGCGCGCCGGTGTAGCCAAGCCGCCAGCCGGTCATGGCAAAGCCCTTGGAAAAGCCGTTCACGGTGATGGTGCGCTCGCGCATGCCGGGCATTGTGCCAAGTGATATGTGCTCGCCGTCAAACAGGATGTACTCGTAGATTTCATCGCTGATGGCAAAGGCCGACGGGTGCGCCGAGATGACCTTTGCGATCTCGCTCAGTTCGTCGCGGGTGTAGACGGCGCCGGTCGGATTGTTGGGCGAGTTGAGGATGATCAGCTTGGTGCGTTCGGTGAGCGCATCGGCAAGCCGCGATGCCGGCACCTTGAAGTTGTCCTCGACACCGGCGTGGACGATCCGGGGGATGCCGCCAACCATCTGGATGATGCCCTCATAGGCGACCCAGATCGGCGCCAGGAGAATCACTTCATCGCCCGGGTCAACTACGGCAAAGATCGTGTTGGTGATCGACTGCTTTGCGCCGTTCGACAATGAGATTTCGTTTGGCGCGTAATCGAGGCGGTTCTCAGCATTGAATTTTTCCGCCAGCGCCTGACGCAACTCCGGGATGCCGTTCATCGGGGCATAGTGGGTATGGCCGTCCGCCATGGCTTTTTCGGCGGCTTTGCGGATGTATTCGGGGGTGTCGAAGTCCGGCTCGCCGATGGTCAGACCGACGACATCGAGACCCTTGGTGCGCAAGTCACGGGCCTTTTGGGCCATCTGGACAATGATGGCCTCCTCGACTTGTGATGTACGTTTTGACAGTTTGGCGGCAGGATCGAATTGGGACATGGTTCAACTCATGTGATAGAAGCCATGCTTGTGCCACGGCGGGCGGGCGCCGTGAAGATCAAAAACTCGCACCGGGACTTCGGTGTTGCTGCCTTGAGGATTACAATGATGCGGTGGGCCGGACTGACGGTGATGCTGGTGGCGATTGCCGTTAGCGGCTGTGCAAAGTCAAACAACATCCAGACAACGAGTTCGCTCTACCGGAATGGCGAGACCCAGACGCAGCCGGTGATCTACAACGGCAAGCCGTATCAGGTCGGGTTTACCTTTCGAAGCGCGCAGAACCTTTATGACGTGACGGTTGCCGGCAAAGGCGGCCGTGCCCTCGGCAGCGCAGATGGCGACCGCAAGATCGTCGAGCAGATCGGTTCATCGACCGTGCGGCACTACGCCTGCCGTGACAGCCAGAAGGGCAAAATCGTGCCAGGCTCGTCGCGCCATACCGGCAAGGCCTGGCACATGCAGGCGCGGTGTGGCTGAGGCTGTACAACGTGGCAGTGATGTCGGGCGTTCACCGAGACCGCAGGGGTTGTGGGCCGAGACCGCCACTTCACTTTCCTCAAGTGCAACGCTTGAGGGCATGCATGACGGCGATGTGGCGATCATCGGCGCCGGTTATACGGGCCTGACGGCAGCGCTTTATCTCGCCGAGGCGGGGGTGACGGTCCATGTGCTCGATCGCCATCAGCCGGGCTGGGGCTGTTCAGGGCGTAATGGCGGACAGGTCAATCCGGGGTTCAAGCTCGACCCGGACGAGATCCTGGCACATTACGGGCCGCAAGACGGGCCGCGCGCCCTGAACGTGGCACGCAGCACATGTGACCTGGTGTTTGAGCTGATCGACAAATACGCAATAGAGTGCCAGGCCGTCAGACCAGGCTATGTGCAAGGCGGTGTCGGCTCGCATGGCGAACGGGCACTGGTTGAGCGGGTCAGGCAATGGCAGGCACACGGCGAGGCAGCTCAGTTGTTGAACCGGCGAGAGGTTTCTGAACTTCTGGGCACCGAGGCCTATGACCATGGCATGCATCATGCGACTGGCGGCAACCTTCAGCCACTGTCTTTTGCGCGCGGGTTGGCGGGCGCAGCGATGGCGCATGGCGCGACAATCCACGGGCACTCGCCAGCGACTTCGCTCGAGCGCTCCGGGCCCGGCTGGCTGGTGCGCAGCAATAACGGTTCGCTCAAGGTGCAGCATGTGCTGTTCGCCACCAATGGTTACACGGACGCGCTATGGCCGGGGCTTGCCAAGGCGGTGGTGCCGGTTTCCAGCGTCATTGCCGCAACCGAACCCTTATCCGACAATGTCGCCAAATCGATCCTGCCGGGCCGTCACGCCGTATCGGAGACACTGCGCGTCCAGGTCTATTATCGCAAAGATGGTGACGGTCGGTTCGTGATCGGCGGCAGGGGGCCAGTTTGGGGCGACACGGACAGCTTCTCCGACAAAGTGGTGCGCCAGACCGCGGAACGCTATTTTCCGGCATTAAAGGGGGTGCAGTGGCACCACAAGTGGGGCGGCTGGGTTGCCATGACCTATGATCATGCACCCAAGCTTATGCGGCTGGCGCCCGGTGTCCTGGCGAGCATGGGGTGCAATGGACGTGGACTGGCGATGTCGACGATGTTCGGCAAACAGATGGCACTGGAGGTGCTCGGTGAGGGGGCTGAAATGCCGATCACCGAGCAATACTACACGCCGTTTCATGCGTTCAGGAACCTTGGTGTGTGGGCGCATGTCGCCAGGGGGCGGCTGCTCGACAGATTTATCTAACCGTGCGCTACGGCCATGGCCTCATCGGATATGACCTCGCGTTCCTCGACCTTCCAGGGCTCGCCCGGCTTGCGCATCCAGCGTTCGCGTATCCAGCCGCCATCATTGTCTTGCGACCATAGCCAGATCGGGCAGGACAGCTCGCCGATCCAGGCATAGATCATCAACACCGGCTCGCTGCGCACACTCAGCGAATGAACACGGTCGGCAGGGGTGATGGAATAGTTGCCGGGCGTCACGGCAAAGGGGGCCGCATCGATACCGTGCTGGATGTCGATAATCCCCGACAGGCAATAGTAAATTTCCGTGGCGGCATGAGTGTGGAGCGCGTAGTGAACGCCCGGCGCGAGCAGGAAAAAACCGGTGGCGACGGTCTTGCCTGAAAAGCAACCGTAAGTACCGGCGGCTTGGGCAGCCAGCATGCCTTCTGTCAGGGCCGGGTCCATACTGCCGTCATCATAGATCTGGCCCCAGTCGAGAACGCGGGCGGCCTCGGCGGCTGACGGGAGCAATGTTGCATCACCTTCGGCGGCTTCCAATGCCTTGTCGAGCATCGCCATGGTGGGGTGTTCCAGGCGTGGCAGAGGGCCTCGTTGGATGACCGAGGTGTCGATGGTCTTGAGCTCCTTGACGAAGCCGGCAAGTGCGGGATCCGCCGCCGATTTGCTTGTCAGGTCATTGGTCAGTGCGGCCAGGTAGGCTCTGGCAATGTCAGCTTGTGTCATGGGAAGTCAGCCCTGTGGGGTGCGGCGCGCGATAATCAGTTTGCCGGGGCGGTCGAGCGCATCCATGTAGTTGTGATCTTCGATGCGGTCGACATTCCAGACGGTTGCCTGTTCAAGGGCATCGATGTGTCCGGTGTAGTTTTCGTCGACAAAAGGCTCGGCGTTCATGAAAATCACGACTGGCCCTCCCGGCGCGGCCATTCGGACCAGGTCGCCGAAGGCCTGTGGTCCCATATGCCCGATACCGAAGCTGCCGACGCTGATGACGGCATCATAGGCGCCATCGGCGATCTCAGCGTCCTTCTCGACATCCTGCCAGATCAGTTTGCGGTAAACGCCGGTCTCATCGGCCTCAGCCAGCATGTTCTTGGAGATATCGATGCCATCGACGTTGGTGAACCCGGCTTCAACGAGTTCGATGCCGACCAGGCCGGTGCCGCAGCCGACGTCGATGATGCTGGCCTGCCGGTCGGTGACAATGCCCGCAAATGCCGCCGATGCGATCTTGTGGGCACTGTAACCGTACTCGTTCAACAGGTCTTCATTGTAGCTCTTGGCCCAGCCGTCATAGTGTTCGGCCGGGGTTATCGTCACGTCCTTGCCGCTGACATCGGCGAGCGGCCCTTGGGGTTTCTTGCTCATCTGGCGTGCCTTGTTTTGGCGCTGAGACTATCGGTCAGTCCAGGTGATGGCAATCGTGCATTGTTGGGTAAATTATCGGATCGCTGATCGCTGCGGCGGGCTTGGGCTGGCTGTTGAAACCCGAGCCCGGCTTCTCAGACATAACGGAAGACGAAACCGCCCCAGATAAAGGCGATGATCATTGGCCACCATAAACTGGAACCAACCAGGCCGAGCCAGGCGAGGAAGATGAATGCGCTGCCGAGCAGGGTGATGAACAGGCGGTCACCGCGGGTCGTGTCGAGGGCAAAGACGCCGCGGCGCGGATCGCCGCCGGGCTTGTAATATTCCCAAACCGCCATGGTGCTGATTGCTGCCGCAATGAAGATGAAGAAGAGGGCGGTCGGCCAGGTCCAGGCCATCCATGACAGTCCCATCAGTTCTCTCCTAAACCCGGCCGAGGGCAAAGCCCTTGGCGATGTAGTTGCGCACGAAATAGATGACGATGGCGCCGGGCACTATGGTCAGCGTGCCGGCGGCGGCAAGAAGGCCCAGTTCATAGCCCGACGATGAGGCTGTCCGTGTCATCGTTGCGGCGATCGGCTTTGCATGGACTGCCGTAAGGGTCTTGGCCAGCAGCAGTTCGACCCAGGAGAACATGAAACAGAAGAAAGCGGCAACGCCGATGCCGGCAGCGATGGTCGGGATGAAGATCTTGATGAAGAACGACGGGAACGAATAGCCATCGATATAGGCGGTTTCATCGAGCTGTTTGGGCACGCCGGACATGAAGCCTTCCAGGATCCAGACCGCGAGCGGGATGTTGAACAAGGTATGCGCGAGCGCCACCGCCAGATACGTGTCGAACAGGCCGATGGCCGAATAAAGCTGGAAGAAGGGCAGGGCAAAGACCGCCGCCGGCGCCATGCGGTTGGTCAGCAGCCAGAAGAACAGGTGCTTGTCGCCAAGGAACCGATAACGGGAAAACGCATAGGCGGCCGGCAATGCAACGGCGACCGACAGCACGGTGTTGATCGAAACGTAGATAAGGGAATTGCGGTAACCGTTGTACCAGACCGGATCGGTGAAGATCTTGCGGTAGTTGTCGAGAGTGAATTCCGTCGGGAACAGCGTGAAGGAACCCAGAATCTCGTTGGTGGTCTTGAACGACATCGAGACCAGCCAGTAGATCGGCAGCATCAAGAACAGGATGTAGAGGGTCGGGATCAGCCAGCTATATCGTTTCATCACTGTTCCTCATCGCGCATCATCAGCGTGTAGAACACCCAGCTCAAGAGCAGGATGACCAGGAAATAGACCAGAGACATGGCCGCCGCCGGGCCGAGGTCAAACTGGCCGAGGGCAACTTTCACCAGGTCTATCGACAGGAGTGTTGTCGAGTTGCCCGGCCCGCCGCCGGTCAACACGAACGGCTCGGTGTAGATGTTGAAGCTGTCCATGAAGCGGAGCAGGATGGCAATGGTCAGCACGCGCTTCATCTTGGGCAGCTGAATGTAGCGGAAAATTGCCCAGGAACTGGCGCCGTCGATCTTGGCGGCCTGGTAGTAGGCCTCAGGGATCGAGACCAGGCCGGCATAGGCCAAAAGCACGACAAGGGATGTCCAGTGCCAGACGTCCATGGCGATCAGTGTCGCCCAGGCATCGCCGGGCTGGCGGGTGAAATTATAGTCTATGCCCATGCCGTTCAGCAGATTGCCGAGCATGCCGATCTGCGGCAGGGCAAAAATATTCCAGATGGCGCCAACGACGTTCCATGGGATCAACAGCGGCATCGCCATCAGCACCAGGCAGACCGAGACCCAGATGCCCTTGCGCGGCATGGCAAGGGCAATGATGACGCCCAGCGGCACTTCGATCGCCAGGATCGTAAAGGTGAAGAACAGCTGTCTGCCGAGTGAGGCGTGGAACCTTTGCGACGTCAGCACCTCTTCGAACCAGATGATGCCGGCCCAGGAGAAAACGTTGTTGCCGAAGGTCTCCTGCACCGAATAATTGACCACGGTCATCAGCGGGATGATGGCGTTGAACGCCACCAGGACAAGAACCGGCAGGACAAACAGCCAGGCCTTCTGGTTGACGGTCTTGTTCATCAGCCGCGCTCTAGGGTCTGTTGAGCAACAAGGTTGCGGTGCTGGCGTGGCTCATTTTGTCTGTGGCTAGCTTTGAGTAGCGCTGCAGGGTCGCCCCCTTCAAGCTGCTCAAAGTGACGTCCACAGGCAAAATGAGCCACGTCCCAGGAGGGATTTGTCCCGATTGGCCCATCTTCAGGGGCGTTCGTCGTCGAATATGCCAGCATGTCCTTCCTCCTCACACCCCTAAACCTGAACCAATCGGCACAAACCAGCGCCACAACCTTGTTACTCAACAGACCCTAGTCCGGCGAGCCAGCCATCTGAATATATGCGGGTGTTGGCGGCATCGAACTTGAGCTTTGCCGAGCCGGTCGGGATTTTTTCATCTTCGCCGACCAGCAGCTTGACCTTGCCGGCATCGCATTCAGCTTCGACGATGCTGAAGCGGCCGGTTTCGCTGACCTTCGTGACCCGGGCCGCAAGGCCCTTGGTGGCGAACCTGACGAATTCCGGGCGGACGCCGATCTCGGTGTTGACGAGATTGCCGTCGGCCTTGTTTGCGGCGGCAATCTTGGTTCCGGCGATGAAGGCGTTGCCGTTGTTGATCTCGCACGGCAGCACGTTCATGCCGGGCGAGCCGATGAAATGGCCGACGAATGTATGCTGCGGGGTCTCGAACAACTCAACGGGGGTGCCGACCTGGACGATCTCGCCCATGTTCATGACGACGACCTTGTCGGCAAAGGTGAGTGCTTCGGTCTGGTCATGGGTGACGTAAATCATGGTCAGTGCGATGCGCTGATGCAGTTCCTTGAGTTTTGAGCGCAGCTGGAACTTCAGATGCGGGTCGATGACGGTGAGCGGTTCATCGAACAGGACCGCGTTGACATCGGTGCGCACCAGACCGCGGCCAAGCGAGATTTTCTGCTTACCATCGGCGGTCAGTCCCGAGGCCCGTTTGTCGAGGCGGTCGGTCAGGTCGATCATGGCGGCGACTTCGGCGACCCGCTGGTGCACGACGTCTTCGGCAACGCCGCGGTTGCGCAGGGGGAAAGCCAGATTGTCGAACACGGTCATGGTGTCATAGACGACCGGGAACTGGAACACCTGGGCAATCTGGCGTTTTTCCGGCGGCAGCAGGCTGACATCGGCCTCGTCGAACAACACCTTGCCCTCGGTTGGCGCCAGCAGGCCGGAGATGATGTTGAGCAAGGTGGTCTTGCCGCAGCCGGACGGTCCAAGCAGGGCATAGGCGCCGCCGTCATCCCATTCCAGATCAAGCTGCTTCAACGCCCAGTCGTCATCGCCCGACGGGGCCGCCATGTAGCTGTGTCTAAGTTTCGACAGGGTGATCTTTGCCATCTTGGACCTATGCCACGATCAATTGCTGATCGGCGTCGAAATAGAGGCATCTGGCGATGTCCGCATATAGCGTGGCCGGTTCGCCGGCGCGAAGCGGGTGGACGCCGTGCGACAGCGATACCCATGAACTGCCGTGGGCATCGAAGTGAATGATGCTCTCTGAGCCGGACAATTCGGCGACCTGCACGGTTCCCTCGATCGGGACAGCGCCCTTAACGTGCATCGTCGGGCTCACGTGATGCGGGCGGATGCCGATCGTGTAGGGGCCGTCGGCCAGTTTAGCCATGGCTTTGGGTGCGCGCCATTTGGTCTGCTCCGTCAATGAAAACCAGGCACCGGTCTTGGAGACGTGTGCAACGTTGATCGGCGGTTCTGAGAACACCCTGGCACTGGTGAGATCATTTGGCTGGCGATAGATGTCGCCAGTGGGGCCAAACTGGCTAACGCGGCCTTCATGGAGGGCAGCGGTCTTGCCGGCAAATTGCAGGGCCTCACTGGGCTCTGTGGTGGCGTAGACGACGACGCAGTTGCGCTCGGCAAACAGCTTTGGCAGTTCATCGCGCAGTTCTTCTCGAAGCTTGAAATCGAGGTTGGCGAGGGGTTCGTCGAGTAAAATCAGGTCTGAATCCTTGACCAGGGCGCGGGCCATTGCTGTGCGCTGCTGCTGGCCGCCGGACAATTCACTGGGGCGGCGGTCCAAAAGCTGTTCAATCTTAAGCAGTTCGGCAATTTCGTTCACACGTTTCTCGATTTCGCTTCTGTCTGTCCGGGAAACCCGCAAGGGTGAGGCGATATTGTCGAACACCGACATGTTCGGATAGTTGATGAATTGCTGGTAGACCATGGAGACATTGCGCTGCTGGACTGGCGTTCCGGTCACGTTCTTGCCGTCGAACCAGATTTCACCGGAGGCCGGCTTTTCCAGGCCGGCCATGAGCTGCATCAGCGTGGTTTTGCCAGCCAGCGTGGTGCCGAGCAGGGTGTTGAAGCTGCCGCGCTCAAGGGTCAGGCTTGTTGGATAGATGTGGGTATCCGCACCGACCGTCTTGGTGATTTGTTTGAGCTCGAGGGACATCGATTATTGCCGCAGCTGATGAGGTGGTCCGGGGCGTATTTGCACCCCGAACCAGAACTGTATCACAAGTCCGGCTGGCTTATTTGGACGACCAGCGGGCGACGAGTTCGTCATAGGCGATGGTCTCGCCCTTGGGCTTTTCGTTGTCGAGCTTGGCCTTGGCACCGCCCTTGCCGAGCCATGCGCTTGCGTCCTTTTCCTCGTTAAGACGCGGGCCACAGCCGCCGTAGGTGTTATTGCCTTTGTCGGCCCGCTCCATGCGGCCCATGACCTGGTCCATCTCGCCGGCGAGGCGGTCCATCGCCTGTTGCGGGGTGAAGGCACCGGAGTTCACATCCCCGATGTTCTGCCACCACAGCTGGGCCAGCTTGGGATAATCCGGCACGTTGACGCCGGTCGGGGTCCAGTTGACACGGTCCGGTGAGCGGTAGAACTC
>JABDJG010000270.1 GCA_013002595.1 Hyphomicrobiales bacterium
TCTGCACGATCGCCGCACCTGCCGGCCTGAAGAGCGAAGAAGAAGAAGAAGCCGAAGCTGAAGAAGGTGAAGAAGGCGAAGTCGAGGCCGGTGAGGTTCCAACCATCGGTGACGAAGAAGCCGCGGCCGAAGAAGGTGGCGAAGAGTAAAGCGTTATTTCGTTAATCGGCGTCGCACCGCTCCTCTTCCGGGGAGCGGGCTGGCGCCGGCTTCGAGCAAGGCGAGTGCTCTAGGATGATCCTTCTGGTGGGGCTCGGTAATCCCGGGCCCAAATTTGCAAAGAACCGGCATAATATCGGCTTCATGATGGTGGACGAAATCGTCCGCAGCCATGGTCTTGCCGCTTGGCGCAAGAAGTTTCAGGGTGAAGTCTCCGAAGGCCTCGTTGGCGGCAACAAGGTCGTTATCCTCAAACCCATGACCTACATGAACGAGTCCGGCCAGGCGGTTGGCAAGGCCATGCGGTTCTACAATCTGGAGGCGGACGACGTTGTCGTTGTCTATGACGAACTCGACCTGCCACCGGGCAAGTTGCGCATGAAGACCGGCGGCGGGCTGGCCGGCCACAACGGCCTGAAGTCGATCAAGGCGCATATCGGCGACGGCTTCCACCGTATCCGGCTCGGCATCGGCCACCCTGGCCACAAGGACAAGGTGCATGGCTACGTCCTGAAGGATTTCGCCAAGCAGGACGCCGGCTGGTTCGAGCCTTTGCGCGATGCGATCGCCGAATACGCGCCATTGCTGACCACCCGCGAATTCGCCACGTTTCAAAACAAGGTTCACTTGCGCCTGAATGACAATGAGCCGGCCACAAAAGCAAAACCGGCCAAGAAGGCGGCGCCGGCCAACCCGCCACAACAGACCGGTGAAGACAAACCTGCCGGCCCGTTTGCCAAGCTCAAACGGCTGATCGGCGGCAACGAGAGTGACACCTGATGGGATTTAAATGCGGCATCGTCGGCTTGCCCAACGTCGGCAAATCGACCCTTTTCAACGCTCTGACGCAAACTGCGGCGGCACAGGCGGCCAACTACCCGTTTTGCACCATCGAGCCCAACGTCGGCGAGGTCGCCGTGCCCGACCCGCGCTTGTTCAAACTCGCTAGGATCGCCGCCTCCAAGCAAATCATCCCGACCCGCATCAGCTTTGTTGACATTGCCGGGCTGGTCCGCGGCGCTTCCAAGGGTGAAGGTCTCGGCAACAAGTTCCTTGCCAACATCCGCGAGGTCGATGCCATCGTCCATGTGCTCAGATGTTTTGAAGACAGCGACGTGACCCACGTCGAAGGCGGCATCGACCCCTTGCGCGATGCCGAGATCGTTGAGACCGAATTGATGTTGTCCGACCTTGAAAGCCTCGAGCGCCGCCTCGTCGGCCTGGAGAAAAAGGCCAATTCCGGCGAAAAGGAAGCCAAGCTCCAGGTCGCCCTGATGAAGAAGGCCACCGCCCTCCTGGAAGACGGCAAGCCGGCCCGCCTGGCTGAAATCTCCAAGGAAGAACGCGCCGACTGGCGCGCTCTCAACCTGTTGACCGCCAAACCGGTTCTCTATGTCTGCAATGTCGAAGAAGCTGCGGCTGCCACTGGCAACGCCGCATCCGCCGAGGTCGCTAAAAAGGCCGAAGCCGAGAACGCTGGCGTCGTTGTCGTTTCAGCCGCCATCGAGGCTGAACTCGCCCAGCTCGATGCCGAAGAGCGCACCGAATACCTGGAAACTCTCGGGCTCGAAGAGGCCGGCCTCGACCGTCTCATCCACGAGGGCTACAAGTTGCTCAACCTCATCACCTTTTTCACCATCGGCCCCAAGGAAGCCCGCGCCTGGACTGTCCGGCGCGAGACCGTAGCGCCCAAGGCCGCCGGCGTCATTCACACTGATTTTGAAAAGGGCTTCATCCGGGCTGAAACCATCGCCTATGACGCGTTCATCGACTGCAACGGCGAGAACGGCGCCAAGGATGCTGGCAAGATGCGGCTTGAAGGCAAGGAATACATCGTCGCCGACGGTGATGTCATGCACTTCCGCTTTGCCAACTGACCGCCAGATGTCGGCCCTGCTTTACTTTGAGGATTTCCCAGTCGGTGATGTGTCGACATTCGGCGCCTATGAAGTAACGGCTGAGGAGATCAAGGCGTTTGCCGGCGAGTTCGACCCGCAGCCGTTTCACCTCGATGAGGCGGCCGGTGCCCGCTCCATCGCCGGCGCGCTCAGCGCATCGGGCTGGCACACGACCGCCATGTGCATGCGCATGATGTACGATGGCTATATCGGCAGGACAGCTTCCATGGGCTCGCCCGGCGTCGATGAGGCCAAGTGGCTCAAACCCGTGTTTCCCGGCGACATCTTGAGCATGCGCCGCACCACGCTGGAGGCCCGTATCTCCGCAAGCCGGCCTGAAATGGGCATCATCAAATCACGCTGGGAGGTGCTCGACCAGGACGGCGAGATCAAGCTTGAAATGACCGGCTACGGCCTTGTCAAGGTGCGCGGAGCAGGCTCGTGAGCGTCGCCGGCACATGGCAGTGGTTTGACGAGTTCGAGACCGGCCAGAAGGCCGTGCTCGGCAGCTACACGTTCGATGCCGCCAACGTTACAGATTTTGCCGGCAGATTCGATCCGCAACCGTTTCATCTCGATGCGGACGCGGCCGCCAAGACTCATTTCGGCGCCCTGTGCGCCTCAGGCTGGCACACCGCCGCCGCCTACATGAAGTGTTGCGCTGCCCACAACTTCGCCGGCTGCGATACCGCAAAGGCAAACGGCAGGGACCTGCCGCCGCTCGGCCCCTCACCAGGATTTGAAAACCTCAAGTGGCTCAAACCGGTCTATGCCGGCGACACCGTCACCTTCCACACCGAAGTCACCGGCAAGCGAGAGATGGCCTCGCGCGACGACTGGGGCCTGGTTTTTGCGGCAAACACCGGCATCAACCAGAACGGGGATCTGGTGTTCTCCTTCGATGGCAAACTGCTGGTGGCGAGAAGGTGAGGTACTCAATCAATCCTGTTACCTATGTCGCTGTCTGCGTACTCGACTGCCTCCCCAGGGCTTGACCCTGGGGCCCAAGAACCCGTGGAGATTAGAGTTGCAGATCTGGCACGAAGCGGGTCAGTTGTTGTTCCATGCCATGGACCATCGATGGTTCCTGTGCTGGAGATTGGATCCTTGGGTCAAGCCCAAGGAAGGCAGAGTTCTAGAGCGTGTCGCGCTCACCCCTTGCCATAGGTCTCGAACTTCTTCATCACCCGCTTCATCTCGGCATCACCCAGCACCGTGGGCTTGCCGACCTGCAGCGCATCCAAATACATCCGCGCCAGCTGTTCGATTTGATCGGCAATGCTGAGCGCCTCATCCAGCGTCTCGCCGAATGCAATTTGCCCGTGGTTCGCCAGCAGACACGCCTTGCGCCCTTTCAGCGCCGCTACCGCGGCTTTCGCCAGCGCCGGTGTCCCGAAGGTCTGATAGCGCGCACAAGGGATATCCTTGCCGCCGGCAACCGTTACCATGTAGTGAAACGCCGGGATCGGCTTGCGCAGGGTCGACAGCGCTGTTGCCGCCATCGAATGGCAGTGAACGATCGCCCCGGCCTCGGGCCGCGCCGCATAGATCGCCAGATGCATCGGCGCCTCCGATGAGGCTTCCCGCTCGCCGGCCCGCACAGCGCCGTCGCTGCCGACATGAACGATATCGTCAGGCTTCATGCCCTCATAGGCAAGCCCGGACGGCGTCACCAGCATGGCATCGCCGCACCTCACCGACACATTGCCGGACTTGTGCGGTGACAGCCCGCGCGCCGACATTTCCTTGGCGGTTGCAACCACCCGCCGGCGTAATTGAGCCGCGCTAACTCTCGTCATCGCGGCGTTCCGGATAAAGCCCCAAAAGACCTTCATGACTGGCTGCGCACACGCCGCGCTCGGTAATCAGTCCGCTCACCAGCCGTGCCGGCGTCACATCGAAGGCCGGATTGGCGGCACCACTGCCCGGCGATGAAATCTCGATGGTCTCCATCGCTCCCGATGCCGTGCGCCCGCGCATATGCGTCACCTCGCGGGCATCGCGCTCTTCGATGGGGATATCGCGAACCCCGTCCATGATCGACCAGTCGATCGTCGTGTGCGGCAGCGCCACGTAGAACGGCACATTGTTGTCGCGCGCGGCAAGCGCTTTCAGGTACGTACCGATCTTGTTGCACACATCGCCGTTCGCAGCGGTGCGGTCGGTACCCGTGATCACCAGATCGACCTTGCCATGCTGCATCAGATGCCCGCCGGCATTATCGGCAATGATCGCATGCGGCACGCCGTGACTGTTGAGTTCCCAGGCGGTAAGCGCGGCGCCCTGGTTGCGCGGTCGGGTTTCATCGGCCCACACATGGACCGCGATGCCCTTGTCATGCGCCATATAGATCGGCGCCAGCGCCGTGCCCCAATCAACCGTCGCAATCCAGCCGGCATTGCAATGGGTGAGAATATTGACGGTTTTACCAGGCTTGTTTGCCGCCACTTCTTCGATGAGAGAAAGACCGTTCTGACCGATCGCCCGGCATGTCTCAACATCCTCATCACAGATTTCACCGGCCCGCCTATAGGCCGCTGCAACCCGGTCAGCACGCGGGATATTGCGTATGACGCCCAGCATCTCATCCAGCGCCCACATCAGATTGACCGCCGTAGGCCGCGTCCGCCGCAGTCGCGCATCGGCTGCCTCAAGCGCATCATCGCTCGCGTCAGTGCGCAGCGCCAGGCACAGCCCGTAGGCCGCCGTTGCCCCGATCAGCGGCGCCCCGCGCACCTGCATGGTCTCGATCGCCCGCGCGGCATCCTCCAGCGTTTCCAGCCGTTCAATTACAAATTCATGCGGCAACCGCGTCTGATCGATGATTTCTGCCGCCCAGCCGTCCGCAGCCAGCCAAATCGACCTGTAATGCTTTCCTTCAACTTTCATTTACCTGCCACTACCTTGCCGTAACGCCAATCCTCTGTCATACTCCCCCTATCGCTTGCTATAGACCTGAGATCTCATCAATAGCGCGCGAAGCGAAAGCGAGGAAGTCATGACTGCAAAAACTATACTTGTGGCGGCAGGTGCGTTTGTTGCATTGGGCATCAGCCCGGCACTGGCCGGTGGCGGTTGCTCGGGCTATGGCACCCATGCCAGCACCCCGGACACGATCGCGCAGACCGATCAGTCCACACCTGCTGATGCGCACACCCAGACCGCAATTCCCTACCCGCTGCCGACAACGGATGAAGATACGTTGACAGCATCGATCACGGAAGAAACGGCAACAACGACGGAATAATCTCTGTCAAACTGGAGTTCTGAATGGGGACCCTGGTGGTCCCCGTTTTTTTGCGGCGAGGTGAAACTGTACCGCAGGATTGCCACTTGGAGCATTCGAATGACCCGTAAACCGGTCCATTTGCAGCGAAGCGACTGGGCGTCCGACGACCGCCTCTGGAAAGGGGTATTGGAAGGCAAGGACATCGGAACAGGCGTCACGGTGCTGTTCTATGCGACCGACGAGATTGGCAAAGGCCCGCTGTGGCACGTCCACCCCTATGACGAGATTTTCATTGTCCGCACCGGTACAGCATTGTTCACCATTGGCGAAACCAAGGTCAAGGCGATGGCAGGCGACATCCTTCTCGGACCGGCAATCATCCCTCACAAATATACCAATCTTGGTCCAGGATTGCTCGAGACAACCGACATCCATGTCAGTGACCGATGGATTCAAACCGATTTGGCCGACCCCGAACTACAATGACAGTTTACCGTTTCCAATCAAGAGACCCCAGAACGTGATTCCGATTTTGCGGTAATCTCGCACCTGGCCCAATGGCCATCTCACCGGCCATCGTCTGACCTGATCCCCGACGTCCTGGCTTCCTCGAACAGCCAGGCGCGGAAGGCTTTGACCTTGGGCCGGTTCAGGTTGGCCGGCGGGCAGACCACATAATAGGCATATTCCACCGGCAGCGCGAACTCGAAGGCTTTCACCAGCCGGCCTGCAGCCAGCGCGCCCTCGACCAGGACGCTGCGCGCCAGGGCAACGCCATCACCCTGCTCGGCAGCCTGGATCACCAGGTTGGAGTGCTGATACCCTGGGCCCTTACTGGCATCGATGCCGGTCTCGCCGGCCGCCATCAGCCACATCCGCCAGTCGATCCGCATATCATCGTGCAGCAGTGTAAAATGCTTCAGATCGGCCGGACGCCTGAGCGGCGGGCCCGCCTGCAAAAGGCCCGGCGCACACACCGGAAACACCTCTTCGGTCATCAGCCGCTCAACACTCAACCCCGGCCAGTCGCCAGGCCCGTAGCGCAGCGCCATATCGACATTAACCCGGGAAAAATCAACGCTTTCATCCGAGGTCGCAATCAGCACGTCTATATCGGGATGCGCCTGGCGAAACCGGCCCAGCCGCGGTACCAGCCAGGTTGCTGCAAATGAATCCATCGTCGTGACCGTGAGCGGCCCAGCCTGATCATGCCGGTGCAGCCGGTCAATGGCGCTCGCCATGATATCGAGCGCCTCATTGACCGCGGGGTAAAGCTCCTGGCCGGCGGCATTCAACAGCAAGGCCCGGTTGCGCCGCTCGAACACCGGCATGCCGAGATCATCCTCCAGCGCCTTGATCTGATGGCTGACGGCGGCCTGGGTCACATTCAGTTCGGCTGCCGCCCGGGTAAAGCTCAAGTGCCGGGCCGCCGCCTCAAAGGCCCGCATTGCATTGAGCGACGGCAATCTGCGGCTGGTCGGGAGGTTCATGAGCAGTTGATAAGAAATATTGATGATTGCGTCAATAATTATGACGGGACGATTCCGCCAATTCTTAGTGACTATATTTGTGAGTTTCCCGCCAAGAAACGCACAAATCATTAGTTATTATAATGCGAAATTCAACAAATGTCGTTTGTTGCAACAGCGCGGTCAGCCTAAATCAGAATGCACCAACCACCCTTCTTCCGCCCCCGACATAACAGGAGCATCAAGATGAACTACACACAGACCGCCACCTCCCACTCCCGCATCGACTTTGACCTGAAGCCGCGACCCACCCAAGCCGCGGCGCGGCCCAAACAGACCCGGCTTGAGAAGATAATCGCCACCTTCGTGACCTGGCAGAACCGCGAGACCCAGCGGCGCCATTTGCACAATCTCGACGATCGTCTGCTGGCCGACATGGGCATCACCCGGGCCGATGCCGAACACGAAAGCCGCAAACCGTTCTGGCGCGCCTGACACCCCCTTAGAGAACACGAAGCAAACAACCATGACTGACACCAGTTACACGTCACTCCACCTGGTGAATGGCGCCGGAACACCAAACGCCGGTCCGACCACCCCACCGAACGCGACATGGCGCCTCGCCATAGCCGCCAAGCCGCTCGCCCTTCTGCTTGGCCTCAGTGCCGCCAGCCTCCAGAACAGCGATCCGGCCGGCAGCGAATCCGTCCTCGATGGCCGCGGCAAATGGGCCGGCACCATGTAGGCGCTGTCAGTAGGCCAGGCCCACATATTCAGGGACAAAATCCCCATCTTCAGTGCTGAACTGTCTGTGAATTCCACCCTTCCCCAATCCGGGGCAGTTCGGTGCCATGTGCTGGAACTGAACCATATTAGGGTTATCATCGACTCCGAGAAGCCCGATGGTGTCGAGTCGATTTCGGGGCTGACGCGCTTTTCAGTTGCGCCAACCGAAGTCGGCTAGATCAAGCTAAATGTTGCCCTTGTTTGCCCTCAAGCCGCCGAGGAAACCGCGCCTTTGTGGTGATCCATCGCCGCTAGCACCTCGGCCAGAGAGCGCCGGGCGCCGATCTGCAGGTATTCCATGGCGCGCAATGCGGCTTCATGAGCATCCTCGCTCGATCCGGCCACACAGTCCTCGATCACCCGGCAAAAATAATCCGACTGGTGCCCGTCAACGAAGGTGTAGTGGACGCACACATCGGTCAGCCCGCCGCATAACAGCAGCGTGTCGACCTTCAGACCGCGCAACAGGATTTCAAAGTCGGTGCCGAAAAACGCCGAATAGCGCCGCTTCTTGATCAGATAGTCGGTTGGGCGGAAGTCCAACTCCTTTGCGGCAATCGCGGTGTTCGGATCACCTTCAAGGCAATGGACATCTTCAACGCCATCCAGTTCCCGACCGAAATCGATCAGATTGTCCCGGTGGACTTCCTGGATGAAAACGACCGGAATATTGCTCGCGCGCGCCTTGTCGATCGCCTGCCGGGCCAGAGCCATGCGATCGTCGAAGTTGGGCATCGTTGGAATCGCTTCGGTTTCCCGCTCGACAAACAGTTCACCCTGAATGTCGATCACGATGAGCGCCGCGCGCCCCTCGATTAGGTTGCGTTTCGTGCCATCTGGGTTTGCCATGATCTTTGCTCCGGTATGAAGATCTGCTTGGGATTTTTTAGATCAGTTTATCATCTATCTGGAATGCGAACTGTACTGAAGCTTATCGAGACGCACCACTCAGAATGCGCGATAGTGCGACCAGGCCGCATCCCAATGTGGCCAGCACAATAAGGGCAACCTGAAAGCCGCCGGTTGCATCGCGCATGACACCGATCAGCACCGGCCCGCCGACCCCGCCGATCTCGGCCACTGAAAAATACAGACCGCCCGCCAGCCCCGACCTCTGCGGGCCGACCACCGGCAGTTCGATGAGCGTGAGGATTGTAATCGTCATCATTGCGCCTGATGCAAGCCCCGCCGCTGCCAGCCCGGCGATGACCGGTACCGTTAGGCCGGTCGAGATCAACAGGCACCCGGCAACGGCGGACCCGAACAACAGTTGCAGGACCCTCAACCGCCGCTGCGGCGTGGCAAGGCGCGGCAGGATTAGGGCGCTGATGATCCCCATGACGACAGGGATCACCGCCAGATAACCAGCCTCAGCCGGGCTCCAGCCGGCCGCGCGCACGATCTCCGGTATCCAGTTTCTGAGACCATGATCGATCGTGAAGATGCCGGCCCCGATCGTTAAAAGGATCAGCACATCGCGGCTATGCAGGATGTCCCACAAATGCCTCCAGTCGAAAACGACCGCGGCGGCAGCTTCCTGGGCTTTCACATGCCGCCGGCTGAGCATCCAGATAACCGCCCACAGAAATGTTGCAGCAATTGCCGCCCACGCCCAGACACGCAGGACGGCGCGCCAGTCATTGTCCAGCCACGGCATCAAGGCCGACTGGGTCGATGAATAGGCAACCACACCGGCGAGCGCCGGCCCGGTGATATAGACCCCCATGGCAAGGCCGCGCTCCTTGCCGGTAAACCATCTGCTGACGACCTGCGGAATGCCGGCTGAGATGATCGGTCCACCAAGGCCGAACAGCGCGACCGACACGAGCAGACCCGCATATGATTGAGCCTCGGCGCGCAGGAAGCCGGACGCCACGATGATCGCACCGGCCAGCAGCAGCAGGCGCCCTGGGCCGAATTTGTGCAGCGTGAGGCCAACCGGAATGGCTGCAAAGATATAGATGAACTGCCAGGCTCCCAGCACCGTTCCCATCTGCGCCGACGTCAGTTGCAGCTCGGCAACGATGGTGACCACCAACGGCGCCAGTCCGGCAATGCTCAGCCCGAAGACAAAGTACAGCGACCAGCAGCCAAACAGGATCAACCAGCGGAATGGGTGTTCGGACATATCCCGGGTCTTGACGCTAGCAACTGCGCAGCTGGCCGAGACGCAGCATCACCGGATTGGTGGTGTTTTTGGCTTGCATCCCTCTCGCCTTTCAACTGCAGCGCCAATCACCAGCGAATATTAGCGGCCGGTGCAGATCACACCGGCCACCGCCCGCAGCCTGATCGGCCGCCGCCGCAGCCGCCCTGTTTGAAGCGGGCAGCCGCGGCGGCGATATCTTGTTGTGGTGATCTAGCTGTTAAACCACCAGCGCTCGCCGTTCTTGTGCCCGTCAAGCTCCCAGTTGTTGGCAATCTTTTCGGGCAGGCCGATTTTCGCGCTTGCTGCATGGGTGTAGGCCATGAACATCGGAATGATCGTGCCGCCGTCGTCATGGACCAGGCGCTGCATCTCGACATAGATTTCACGCCGTTTCTTGTCGTCGAGCTCGCTGCGCCCTTGCACCAAAAGCTCATTGAACCGGGCGTTGTCCCAATGCGACTCGTTCCAGTCGGCGCCTTTCGAGTAGATCTGCGAGAAGATCCAGTCCTCGGTCGGCCGTCCACCCCAGTAGCCGCCGATAAACGGCTTCTTCAGCCAGATGTTCGACCAATAGCCATCATCGGCCTCGCGCACGATCTTCAGGTTGATGCCGGCTGCCTTGGCTGATTGGGCAAAAAGCTGACCGGCATCGAGCGCGCCCTCAAACGCGGTGTCGGCGAGATGGATATCAACGCTTAGATTTTCCATGCCGGCCTTTTTCAGATGGAACTTGGCCTTATCGGGATCATATTCGCGCTGCGGCAGCTCTTCCGGTGTTGCCCGGTAGATATTGGCCGGTCCGATCGGGCTGTCGTTGCCGATTTCGCCCTGGCCGTTGAGGATCTTTTCAACCAGTTCGCCGCGCTTGACCGCCCATTTGAGCGCCAGGCGCACATCAACATTGGTGAACGGCTCAATATCGGTCAGCATCGGAAACACCGCGTGCTTGTTGCCGGTGATCGGGAACACCTGCACCTTGGGATCGCGCGCCAACAGCGGCGCCGTCTTCAGGTCGAGGTTCGACATCGAATGGATCGAGCCGGTCCGCACGCCATTGGTGCGCGCCGTTGCATCGGCGATGAACAGGTTCTCGATCGAGTCGAAAAACGCCCGGCCCTCTTTCCAGTAATTCGGATTGCGGGTCACCGAGGTGCGCACGCCGGGATCGAACTTTTCAAGCTTGTAGCCGCCGGTGCCAACGCCGGACTGCCAGTCGATGGTGCCATCGTCTTTGCCCGGGCAGACCGGCATATGATAATCCGACACGATGAATGGCCAGTCGGCATTGCCGGCATCGAGAACGAACACCACCGTGTCTTTGCCGTCCGCCTTGACGTCCTTGACCTGCTTGGTCAGCCCCTTGGCGGCCGACTTGGTGTCTTCGCCGCGGTGATGGTTAAACGAGGCAACAACATCGGCCGCGGTCAGCGACTTGCCGTTGTGGAATTCGACACCTTTGCGCAATTTGAAGGTCCAGGTCGCAGCATCGGGCGAGGCTTCCCAGCTCTCGGCCAGTTCAGGGGCCAGCTGACCGTCCGGTGCAATCTCAGTCAGGTTGTTGCGCAGCTGACCGAAGCTCACATTGATCATGTAACTGTCAAGCGTCTGCGCCGGATCCAGCACATCGGTATTGGCACCGCCGGTAATGGCCTGCACATAGTGCCCGCCTTTCTTGGGCGTCGCGGCCTCTGCCTTGTCGAACATCTGCGCTGCTACACCGGCCGAAACGCCCGCGGCAATCGCATATTGAACAAACTCACGGCGCCGCATCTTCGGCTGCTTGAGAAGGGTATCCAGATGTCTTTTTTCAGTCATGGCAAGCTCCCTGTTGGCGCGTGACCGCCGAATTATTGCCCCCCAGCTACAGGAAATTATCCGCCTTTATCACGATATGTGCAACAGGCGATTACATCCGCCTTCAGAACAGCGGTTGGTTAACTGGCCCAATGCGAGCGGAAACAGTCCTAACCCAACAACGCGCCGGCCAGACTGACGGCGCCGACCAGGACGAGGC
>JABDJG010000296.1 GCA_013002595.1 Hyphomicrobiales bacterium
GAGCGGGCCGACGCCGGCCATGATGAAGGTCTTTTCATCGAGCCCCATGTCACGCACGCGCTGCATGTACTGCTTGAAGATCTCGATATCGTAGACGTAGTTGGTCTGGATGAAATCGGCACCGGCCGCGACCTTCTTGGCGAGCCGGTCGGCGCGCCATTCGAGCGGCGGGATGCACGGGTTGGCCGCCGCGCCCAGGAACAGTTTCGGCGGCGATGTAAGCTTGCGGCCGGACAGGAAGGTTTCATCATCGCGCATGGTCTTGAGCGTGCGCAGCAGCGACATGCAGTCGAGATCAAAGACCGGTTTGGCGCCGGGCTGGTCGCCGACGCCGACACCGTCACCGGTCAGGCACAGGATATTGCTGACACCCATGGCAGCGGCGCCGAGCACATCGCCCTGGATGGCGATGCGGTTGCGGTCGCGGCACGAGATCTGCAGCACGATGCCGAGGCCGGCGCGCGACAGGATCGAACAGATGCCCATCGACGACATGTGGCAGTTGGCGCCAGATGCATCGGTGGCGTTGATCGCATCGGCGACATCGCGCAACGGCTCGGCGGCGGCCAGCACGTCGCGCGGGTCGGCGCTGTCGGGCGGATTGAGCTCGGCGGTGACGGCGAACCAGCCGCGCCGCAAGGTTGTCTCCAGCATCGATGACGACTTGTGGCCGGCCGGCGGTTCCGGCAACTTCGAGCGCAGCGGATCATAGGGCTTGGGCTTTTGCAGCGGCGCCATTACTTGCCCTCCGCCGTGCCGTTGCGATCGGCAGCACTGTCGGCCTTGTAGACGGATGTGCGCTCGCCAACGGCGTGGTCGGCCATGGCGGCCTGAGGTTCGGCGGCGAGCGGGGCCGAGGCCGGCTCGATCTTGCGGGCGGCCTTGAAGGCGCGGGCCAGGGCAAGCTTTGACGGATCGCTCGATGAGCGAGCTTCACGCCGTTCGACCGCCTTCTCGCGGGCAACCCTGAGCCAGCTGGATGAGCCTTCAAGCTCGCGGTTGACCGGCGGTTGCACGACCTCAATGCGCTCTAAGCCGCGTTTCATGCGAGCAGCACCATCCCAGGCCTCGACCCAGACGCAGCGCATGTCCGGCTTGACCTCGCAGAACCCGCCCGGGCGCACACCGCCGCACGGGCCGTTGCGCAGCTGCTTGGGGCAGTTCATCGGGCACGACATGCCGGTCGATGACAAAACGCACTGACCGCACATCTTGCAATCGAACAGCACCGATTTCACACCGCGCTCGATCAGCGCCATCGGCGCCTCGACGCGCTGATAGCCGATTGCCCTGAAGACCGGGTCGAGCCGGACCATCGTGGCCTCGAACGCATTGTAGAAGCTCTCAAAGAGCCTTGAGTGTCGAACGGCGAACAGGCGAACGCGGTACATGAGCAGGTCCTGGTGAAATCAGCGCCAAGCGCGCTGATGTTGAAACCACGGAATGCCCGCAAATTGCAAGCTGCACCGGTTCACTTGCGACATGTTTCAGCGCGCGGTCGACGTTGCGGACTGACGCATGAAGCTTTCAAGGTCGCCGAAGCCTGAGAAGCGGTATTCATATTCAAGGCCGAGTTTTTCGGCAGCCGCCTCAGCCAGGGCCTTCAGGGTGTCATCCTCGACCTGGGCGAAATAGATGACCTTGGTGTAGTTGGCGAAATACAGGTCACGCAGGTCCGGGTGGCGGTCCATGCCGAGGCCCTGCCAGATCAGCTTGTCGAAGTGGCGGGCGAGATAATCGGTCAGGAAAAACGCCGTCATGTCTTCCTCGGCGCGCTCCTCAAATAAGGTGTTGCCGGAAAAGAACGAATAGCAGTGTGGTCCCTCGATGCGCTCAGCGCCTTCTTCTTCAAGCATCGCATCAAGGTGGCCGCCGGTGCCACAGTCGCCATAGAGCACATAGATCTTGCGGTATTTGTCCTTGTTGGCGCGGATCTTGTCGCGCACGCCGGGGGTGATCTTGTCGGGCGTGTTGTGCCATTTGGCCGGCAGGCAGGTGACGTCAAATGCCGTCCAGCGGTTGGCCTCGATCAGGTCGACGATCTCGCGGGCGAGCGCACCACAGGCGATCAAGAGGACATCGCCCTTGCCTTTGGTGAATTCATAGCTGTCAGACGGATCGACTTGCATGGGGTCAATGTAATGGAATTCGGCCTGAAATCCTAACTGCCAAGCGGCACGTCCTGTTTCGATTGCGGCGCAGAGCGGATCCCTACTGCGCAGCGGTCTGCGGCACCGCAGAGGCCGGGATGAGTTCGCTCTGGCCTTTCTGTTCAGGCGTCTTGGCGGCGACATCGCTGGTGATCACGCCGTAGATATTGAGGAGACCGTGACCGAATTGCCGGTCGCGGCCCTGTTTGCCGAGGTCCCGGGCCGTTGCGGTGATCTGTCCGACAGCGGTTTCTGAATCGAGTTGCGGGCGATGCTCGATCAACAGGGCAAGCGCACCGGTGACATATCCGGTTGCCGCCGATGTTCCCGACATCAGTCCATAGCTCTTTGTGCGGCGCGCCACCAGGACGTCAACGCCCGGCGCGGCGACCGTGACATAGGCGCCGCGATTGGCGCGCTTGTAGAGCCGGTCCCTGGCATCGGTTGCGGTCACCGCGATGACTTGCGGATAGGCGGCAGGATAGGCGGGCGGCGCCTTGGCGCCAAGATTGCCCACTGCAGCAACAGGGATCACGCCGGCCTTGCGGGCAGCATTCAGCACGTCATCGATGGCCGGATCGCGGGCGCCGGTGAAGCTCATGTTGATGATCTGCGCCTGTTTGCTGACGGCCCAGTCGACGCTGCGGACAATGTCATAGGTCTCGGCGACGGCCGGCCCGCGCTTTTTGTCCTTTGCAAACGCAATGGCGGACAGGATCTGGGCATTGGGCGCGACACCGACCATACCGGCGCGAGCTGCGATAATGCTGGCAACTCCGGTCCCGTGCGAAAAGTCCTTGTGGCCGCGTTTGCCAACTGCATTGAATTGCTCGATAACCGATTTGGCAACGGCGGGATGCTTGGTGCGGATACCGCTGTCGATGACGGCGACAATGACGCCCTTGCCCGTGGCGATCTCGTGCACCCGGGGGATTTCCAGTTTCTTGACGGCAAACTGCACGGGCGCGCCGGCTGCCATCCGATACAGGTAGTTGGGCTGGGCGGAAATCACACGCGGATCGTTTGCCAGCTCCAGCGCCCGCCGGGCAGTCATGCGGCGCTTCATCGCATATTTCACCAGACGGCCATCGATCAACCGGATTTGCGAATCAGCCAGTCTTGCCAGACCGAATTCAGCTGCGACATCGTCGATAGTCTGATCGGTCGTGCCGGTGACGAACAGCGCGAGAATGTGGTTCGGGCGGTATCTGGAGATGCCGGCGTTGGCTGGTGCGGTCGTTGTCCTGGCCGCCTTCCGTTTGGCAGGTGCTGCCTTCCGTTTGGCAGGCGCTGCCTTTTTCTTGGTTTTCTGCTTGCTGGCACTTGAGCCGCTGCTGAATCCGCCGTGATCGTCGCCACCGCCTCCGCCACCGCCGCCGCCGCCGGCGAAGGCCGGGGCTTTGCCAAGCAGGGCGAGGGCAAAGCACACCGCCACGAGGCAGGCAAAGATCCGGCGGCCGCTGTTTGAAATTTCCGGGTTGAACAACATCTTCATCAAATAGGCTCCGTTGTGGGCACTGTGCAGACGTTTGGACGTCAACGTATAACGCGGTTTGACGCCCGGCAAATCATTCAGAGACTGAGACAAAACCGATCAGGTCCTCGCGTTTGCCCAGCGCGTCTACGATTTTATCCAATTCCTGCTCCGTGATATCCGGTTTGGCGATGCTGATTTCGTAAAGTCCCTCGCCGCGCGGTCCGCTGACGATGGACCCTTCAATGCCCTCGAGCAGGCCCGCTATGTCGGCCAGCTTTGCTTGCGGCTTGAAGGAAACCAGCAGCCGGGCGCCTTCCTCGGTGTCGTCTGGACCGCTTGCCAGGCCATATCCTGCCGGCGATTTGCCGCCTGCGGTCTGATAACCTGCCGGGCTCTTGCCGCCGGTGCTCAACGTGCCGATCGCGACCGCTTGAACGGCGATCACCACGGCAGCCGCCATGGCGGCATAACGCACAACCGGCACATCGAAGGCTTGCGCGAGGCGGCCTATCTGGGTTTTCAGCCAGCCGGCGCCCGCTTGCGTGCTCGCGGCACCGTATCGTTCGTCAACCTCGTCCAGCAACCGGTTCAATGCGCCGGCGGACGGCGCGCCGGCCATCTCGTTTGCCTCAACCGTTGCATCAAGCTCGTCGCTGATCATCTCAAGCTGGCTTGCCATCTCGGGATACGCGGCAAGATAAGCCTCGACCCTGGCGCGGTCCGATGCCTCAAGTTTGCCCGTTACATACCAGGGCAACAGCATTTCTATGTCTTCTCGCTCTGTCATCTTCTCGTTCCTGTTCTGCCGGCTCATGGCCAGCCCCGGTCTACGCCGGCTGATTTCATCAAGTCGCTCAGCTGTTTACGGGCATGGAACATGCGGGTCTTCACGGTATTTTCCGGGATCCCGACAGTATCGCTCACTTGTTTGATGGACATTTCATGATAGTAGACCAGATCGACGATTTCACGGTGGTCGACGGACAGCTTTTGCAGGCAAGCCTTGATGGCGTCGGCCTTGCTGGTCTTGAGCGCCATTTGTTCGGGCGTGTCGGCCGCATCTTCTATCTGCCGCGCATAGTCGTCGTCCAATGGCATGTCGGCGCGTTTGCGCATCGTGCTCAGCGCCTTGTTCCGGGCAATGCCGATCATCCAGGATGAGACCTTAGAGCGGTTCTCGAATTTCCCGGCGGCACGCCAGATCTCTATGAATGTCTCGTTCACGTGTTCCTCCGCAACGGCTGGGTTACGCAACATTCGGTTCAAATACCGGTAAAGAGCCAGATTGTGGCGGGCAAACAGCACCTGAAAGGCCGAGCGGTCGCCGGCGGCGATGCGCTTGATCAGTTCGGTGTCCTGTTTGTCGCCAGGTCTCGTCAAAGCTCTTCAATCAATGTCAATGCGTTAGTCGTTGCGGCCGCGCAAAAGGTTCAAAAAAAACACGCTCTAGAGATTACAGGGATTCGCACGTCAGCAGGTAACCGGGCGCAAAATGCCGGAAATGTCTCATTTACGGGCTGTCTCGAGCTCAGCTTCGCACATTTTCTAAAATTTTCTTTGAACCTTTTCCTGACCCACCACGACTGACTGATCAAGGGCGGCCGTCATCGGCACAGCTCATGACAACCACATAGCAGATAGGAAACGAACCCATGATCAAGAAGTCCACATTCTCACTCGCCTCGGTCATCATTGCCGGGACATTCGCAATCGCCAGCCCGGCCGCCACGCAGGCCGCCGGTGGCTGCGCCCAGGGCAATTGCCCGACAGCCTCCGATCACCAGAATCCGTCGATCATCAATGATCCGGATAAATGCAGAAAGGCATATGAAAACTACCAGCGTGCAAAATGGCTTATAAAGCACAAGATCCCGGGCGGCGACGCTGCCAAACCGGGCGGTGCTGCAGGCTGGGAACAACTGGGCGCTGAAGCCGAGGCCAATGCAAGAACACAGCGCCAACGCGCAATAACCAACCGTGCGCGTGCCACCGAATTCCCCGATCAGGCCGATTTCTGGAACGAACAGGCCAATCAAAACGATGCCGAAGCCGATAATTGGAGAGACGCAGCCAACCGCTACAAAGCCCACGCCACAGGAATGCGCAATGAAGCCAAGCTGCACAGCGCCGCTGCGCTCCAAGCCTTCGATGAATGCCTCAAGTTATATGTAGGCTATCCAACGGGGCCGGAATACCCGATATCGGTCCACAAATCGAAACCTGATGCCAGTGACAATGACGGCGTGAAGAAATTGCCGCGTGACGAAAACGGCAACCCGGTCGTCGACCTGCCGCTTGGC
>JABDJG010000324.1 GCA_013002595.1 Hyphomicrobiales bacterium
GCAAACAGGATCTTGACGCCATGCTCCCTGGCAATATCGCGCAGGTTCGACTTGATCAGCTTGTCAATCTGCGGTGAGATCGACGGTTTGAATGTTTCGAGGCTCATGCTGCACCCCGGTCAAACACGGCCATCTGCGAGGGGGCGCCGTGGGTTATGTCTTCGGGGCCGAGAGGACTGAGGGCTACGGTGTAGCCATGGTCGGCCGCTATGCGGTCTGCCCAGGTCTTGAACTCCTGGCGGGTCCACTCGAATCGGTGATCAGGATGGCGCATGGCGCCGGCGGGCATGCCCTCGAACAGGGCGTTGTATTCGCAGTTTGGTGTCGTTACGACGACAAGTGATGGCCGGGCATCGCCAAAGACCGACATTTCCAGCGATGACAGGCGCGGCGGGTCTATGTGTTCGATCACCTCGACCAGAGTTGCGGCATCGAAATTGCGCCAGCCGCGATCGCCGTAAGTCAGGCTGCCGAGACGCAATTGCAGGCGCTCGCGCAATGCATCGCCCGCCCGATCGAGATGCAGGCGGCGGACGGCCTTTTCTATGGTGTGGACCGATGCATCGACACCCACGATGCGATCGATGCCCTTCAGCTTGACCAGCCTGGATATGAGTTTGCCCTCGCCGCAGCCCAGATCGAGAACGGTGCGAACGCCCTTGTTTTGGAGCGTTTCTACGACAGTGTCCAGACGCAGATCGTGCAGGCGAATGGGCTTTTCCAGGGCTTCTTCGGGTTCAGGCACCGGATCATCATCGCCTGCTGCCTCGTCGTCAGCCTCGGGGCTTTCGGCAAGCCGCTGCAGGGCTTGGTTGGCGAGCGAGCGGCGGTGCTTCAGCGCGCGCCGGGCAATCAGTTCCTTTGCCGGATGACCGGCAAGCCAGCCTTCGCCCTTGGCGAGCAGCTTGTCGATCTCATCAAGGTCGATCCAATAGTGCTTTGCGTTGTCGAGCACCGGCACAAGCACATAGAGATGGTTGAGCAGCTGTGCCAGGCGAACCGTGCCGGACACGCGCAAATCAAACAGGCCTGCCGGCAGGTCTTCGCTCAGCGGTCGGGCGTCAACCTGGTAACCAAGCGGAGCAAACAACGCCTCGATCACGTCCGCGCCGCCGGCAGCGGCAGCGGGCACGATACGGGCCTCGAACGGCAGCTCCTGATCGGCAAGTTCGGGCTTTTCCTTTGATTTACCGGCCATGGACTGCCCGAAGGACCGGCTTAGCGCCACCGACAGAAAGGAATTTGCAACGTAGGGCCGGTCATTGACGTAGTGCGCCAGCAAGCCTGCGGTTTGGCGGTTCTTGCCGCGCACCAGACCGACCGGATCAATATCCAGATAGATGAGTGCGGTGGTGCGCTCATCGCCGGCCTCGGGATAAAAGATGGTAACCTTGCCAGCAGCGGTTTCGCGCTCGTGGACATGACCAGGGTTCTTATGCAGCAAAAAGCCGAGATCACGCGCTGAATACGCGGCATCCTTGGCGGCCAGAAGTGTTATCTCGATTTGCATTGAAACGCCAGCTGTTGGGGTTCAGGCGTTTCATAGCCGTCCAGGTTCCGACAAGGCAAGGCGCGGCATGCAAATCCAACAATATCGCGATATGCTTATGACCGCCGCGTACGGCTGGCTCATTTGGATTTGCCGGATTTGCTCTTTGAGGCACCGGCGCCATATTTCTTGGCGAAGGCATCCATATCGCCGGCAGCAAGCAACTTGGCCTGCGCGATCCACTCTTCGCGGTCAATCCGCCCCTTGAAGCGCAGGTTCTCGTCGACCCAAGACACCTCGTCCTTGCTCCAGCCTGCTATTTGATCGAAGTGGAAGAAACCAAGGCCATTCAAGGTTTTCTCCAGTTTCGGACCAATGCCTGAAATTTGCTGCAGCTTATCGGCCTTTCCGCCCCTGGCCGCAGACAGTTTTTGCGGCCGGCTCGGCTTGTCGGTCGGTGCCGGTTTTGCCGCACGAGCGGCTGGTTTTGGCGATGTCAGTTTGGCCGCAGGCTTCAACCTGGCCGCGGATTGCGCTATGGCGTCCCTGTGAGGTGGTGCTATGGTGCCTGCTCTTTCGACCGGGCTGCATTTCCATCCAAAATCGTGCATCTGAACAATTCCCTGTCTGCTTGTGTGTCCGTCGGCAATGTATGAAACGGCACCGCATGGTTGCAACCGCAAATTCCCCCTTTGGCCGTTTTTGGCCGGTGTCTCGGATGGGTCATGCCCGCCGGACCGCTTGGCATGGGCTCCCTCAGCCCGGCATCCGCCCGCGTGCACAAACTCCTGACAACCAGCGACGGTGTCTTTGTTCCTCCCTCCAACAGGAAAAGACACCCTGTCACTATTATGTCAACTTGCTCACACTTTTCAAAATTATTATGTCAACATTATTTATCTAAAAAGCCGATGTTGACAAATATATAAAATATAAATCTCAACACGTTATCATGTTTACATAATAATAAACCGACATCAAGAGAATCTATCCTCTGTTTTTATTGACCTGTTAAACGGAACACGCGAGAACTGCTTGCGTGTGCAGTCACACGAAGGTCGCTTCCCGGTACCGAATGCAGAGGGGACACGGGGGCAAACAATCAAAACTCCAGAGATGTGGGAGAACTAAAGATGTCTAATACCAAATGGCTCCGTCGGGCTCTGCTGGGTGGTGTGGCGCTGAGCGTCATGGCAACCGGTGCCCAAGCGGACGAGCTTTCTGCCCTTAAGGCACAGCTCGAAGCCCTGCAGTCCCGGGTGAACTCACTCGAAGCTGCTCCGGCTCCGGCAGCACTGCCTGAAGGTTACAGCTACATGACTTATGGTCGTGGCGCTGGCAGCAACAACGACTGGGGCAACGAAGCTCTCGTCGACCGTGTCAACCAGTCAGAAGACCGTGGCTTCACTATTGCAGTGACCCCGACGGCTGATCTGCCGGCTCCGGTTGCTGAAGTGACTGTCTATGGTTATGTCAAGGGCGACGTGATCTACGCGTTCCAGGACAACAACTTTGCTGTTTCGACAGCTTGGTCGTCTGTTCAGACAGCCAACACCACCGATCACATCACGATCACCGCCAAACAGTCCCGTTTCGGCATCAAGTCCAAGGTCGACACCGCTATCGGTCAGATCCGGACCCGGATCGAAGGTGACTTCGAGGGTAACAACCCTTACGGCGCCCTCAACAATGACACGTTCCGTATGCGTCATGCGTATGGCGAGTGGGACATGACCGAGAACCTGACCCTTATCATTGGTCAGACCTGGCGTGTTGCCTCACTGCTGCCGCTCGGCATTAGCACAGTCGATTTTGCCGGTTCGGCTGGCTGGACCTATTCTCGTGATCCACAGGTCAAGATCCGTTACACGAATGGTCCTTTGACTGTTCACCTGGGTATCGAAGAGCCGCTTGCCCGTACCATTTCTAACCTTCCGGTGTTCGGTGGTTCTATCCAGTACGACGTACCTGGCGGTCACCAGCTCGCTATCAGTGGTGCTATCGGCGAAGACGACAGTTTCGCTGCCGGCGACGACACTTCCTGGGTTGTCCAGGGTGGTGCCAACTTCAACGTTGCCGACATGGCTACGCTGACTGGTGCTGTTGTCTACGGTGAAGGTTCGGTCGTTGGCCGTTACACCTTGAGCCCGTTTGCTCTGTTCACCGGCGGTTCCAGCAACGAAGTCTTCGGTGCAATGGCTGGTGTTTCGTTCCCGGTTACCGATACAACAACCTTTAACGTTGTATGGGATTACCTGAACGGCGACGGTGCAGCGCACGGCGGTGCTGTTGGTCACGACGAACTGCACACTGTGCATGCCAACATCATGTGGCAGCCTGTCAAGCAGATGCGCATGGGCTGGGAAGTTCTCTATCTGTGGGCAGACGATCAAGGCACAACTGCACTTGAAGACGAATACCTTCAGGTCCAGTGGGGTACGTGGTTCTTCTTTTAAGAACTTGGCCTAAAACAATCCAGCTACCAGCGGCCCGCCATTGATTTGGCGGGCCGCTTCTGTTTTGTAAGGCCATGTCGATCAACCGAAAACAGCGCCGCAAGCAAAAGCGCCAGGCAAGACCTGCAGCAGCCACCGTTGCAGCGATATCAAGGTATCCCGAGGTTGTCCGCTCGTTGTCAATGATCCAGCAGCTGCGCGAAAAGGGCAGCGCCGGACCGGCGGCAGACCTGGCCCGGCAGGTGCTGGCGATCGAGCCAGGCAACCATCACATCCATCTGGCACTCGGCGGCGCCCTGCAGGACGGCCGCAAATTCGATGACGCAATAGCCTGTTACCTGCACTGCATAAAATTGGCGCCGCAAGATGCAACAGGTCACGCACAGCTTGCCCGCTGCCTGATCGAGACTGGAGACTTTCCCGGCGCGGTCGCCAGCTGTGAACGGGCGCTGAAACTTGCCCCGGACGCCCTGGGGCTCCATCAAATGGCCGGCAAGGCCTATGAACGCATGGCGCGCTTTGGCGACGCGGCAGGCCACTACAAGGCCGTGGCGGACAGGACAGGATATCACGC
>JABDJG010000390.1 GCA_013002595.1 Hyphomicrobiales bacterium
ATGATGGCCTTAGCGGTCGCGCCGTCGGCGACCTCCAGCTCGCAGCGCGCGCCGCTGCCGTCGGGCAGGTAGCGGCGGATCAGGCCGCCGGTCTTGACCTTGATCAGCACCGGCTCAGTACCCGTAGGACGAGCCTTGCGTGCGGGCGAGATAGGCCTCCATCACGCGGGTCGGGTCCTCAATCAGCCGGTCCTTCCAGTGGCCCAGTTTCACCCCGGTCTGGATCAGCCCGCGGATGACGCCGACATGTTCGGTCAGCCCCAGCGCCAGGGCGCCGACAACGACATCGTCCTTGAAGGTGAGCCTGAGATAGCGGAAATGGTCGGCATCTTCAGCGCTCGTCTCATCGCCGCCCTCGATGCCGTCCCACTGGCCGAACGAGGACGACACCAGGCCCAGCGTGTTGAGCACGTTCATCGACAGCGAGCCGCGATAGTAGGTCGCCTCCCCGGCCATGTTGAGCGCGGCGATGCGGCCATGCTCGGACGCGGTCGGCTGGATCGCGTGGATCTCTTTCTCACCCGTCAATAGTTCAGGCCCCTGCGCCACATCGCCGGCCGCATAGATGCCCGCCTTGCTGGTCTTGAGGGAGTTGTCGACCAGGACACCGAGGTCGGTGTCGATGCCGCTGCCGTCAAGGAACGCGATGTTGGGCACAACGCCGGTCGCGCAGACAACGGTGTCGACCTCGGCCGATGACCCATCGGCATAGGAGATCTTCATCGCCTTGCCGGCCTCCTCGATGCCGGTCACCTTGGTCGAGGTCAGGACCGTAACGCCCTTGGCCTCGCACCAGCGCTTGATCATGTCACCACCGGTATGGTCCATCATGCGTGGCAGCATGCGGTCTTCCATCTCGACCACGGTCAGCTCGACACCGCGTGCGGCAAGCGCCTCAAGCACGATGCAGCCGATGAAGCCGGCGCCCATGAGGACGACCCGCGAGCCCTTCTTTGTCGCCCTGGCGATTTTGCGGCCGTCTTCCAGCGTCCAGCAGTTCTCAACCCCGGCCAGGTCCATGCCCGGTATCGGCGGCCGCGCCGCGTGTGAGCCGGTCGCGATCAGCAATCGGTCGAATTTCAGGTCACCGCCCTTGGCCAGCGTCACCGACTTGCCATCGCCATCAACCGCCGTCACCTCGTCCTGCACCAGATCGATGCCGAGCGATTTATAGTGATCCTTGCCGTGGCGCAGATGCGTGCCGTCCTCCTTGATGTTGTCGGCCAGCAGATACGGCAGCGCCATGCGCGAATAGGGCGCCTCGGGCTCGTCGCCGATGAGGGTGACCGAGCATTTCGGATCCGTCCGCCGCAAGGTCTCTGCGGCAATGACGCCGGCCGGCCCCGTGCCAATGATGACATGCTTCATTGCATCAGTTCTCCGCCAGATCGCCAAGGCCGAGGCGGGTCAGCGTCTGGCTGGTTGGCTCGCCATCCGGGGTCCAGCCGCGGTACTCGTAGTATTCCGGCAGCATGATATCGAGCTCGGCAACCTTGCCCTTGGCCGTACCGGACGGTGCCGGCACCTTCAACAGACGCTCCGGCAGGCTGTCGTCAGCCTTGGTCAAACCGGCCTTGAGGTTGAACATCCGCTCAAGGTTCCAGACCCGCTCACCGGTCTCGATCAGGTCATCGAGCGACCAGTCGGTGCCGCACGCGGTGTTCACAAGGTCGCGCCACATCGGCTTTTTCAGACCGGCGCCGGCGGCAAACAGGCACAGGCCCGTCGAGTCGATCATCGAGATGAAGTCCTGGCTGTCCTTGCACGGCTCGGCCTTGCCCTTGCCGGTCTGGTCTTCCATGTCCGGCCCGAACACATCGTGTTTGAGGTGGCAGGCGCCGCGGTTGGATGTTGCATAGCCCAGCCCCATGCCCTGCAGCGCCCGGCTGTCGTAGCCGGCAAACTCCTGGCCCTTGACCACCATGGCGACTTCCGGGTGGCCGTACTTTTCGCACATCAGTTTTGAGCCGAGCCCGAGGATCTGTCCGAAGCCTTCGTACTTGCCGGTCTTTTCCGACATGACGACCAGCGCCTCGGCGCTGCCGAACGAAAGGTCCACTCCGTCGGTATCCTCCTTGGTGATGACACCCATTTCATAGAGCTCCATGGCCGCGGCCAGGGTGCCGCCGAACGAGATCGGGTCAAAGCCGTGCTCGTTTGTCATGAAGGTGGCAAACTGCAGCGCATCGATATCGTCGACCCCGCACAGCGGCCCGAACGCATAGGCCGCCTCATATTCGATGCCGCCCGAGGCATGGATGTATTCCTTGCGGTTGACGATCGAGAAGTGCTTTTCATCGATATGCGCAATCCGCCCGCAGGCGATCGTGCAGCCGAAACATGCCTTGTTGGTGATCAGGTTGACATGGCCGTGCTCATTCGGCGTGCGGCCGAACTCCGGGTTGATCCGCGACGTGCCCTCGAACTGGACATCGGCAAAGTTGCGCGTCGGCAACCCGCCGAACTCCTGCATCATGTCGATCATCGAGTGGGTGCCCTCTTCGGTCAGCTCCTTGCGGCCCGAACTTGCCGCCATCGCCGCGTGGCTCTCCTGAACCACCTTCATGAAGGCTTTGGGGTCGGCGACCTGAACACCCTTGGTGCCGCGCACGGCAACCGCTTTGAGGTTTTTCGAGCCCATCACCGCGCCGACGCCCGACCGCCCGGCGGCCCGGTGCAGGTCGTTGACCACGCAGGCGTAGCGCACCAGGTTTTCCCCGGCGACGCCGCACGAGGCAACTTTCATCTGCGGTTCCTGATGATGCGCCTTGAGCCATTCCTCGGTGTGCCACACCGTCGTGCCCCAGATCTCGTCGGCGGGCAGTATCTCGACCTCATCGTCGTAGATCTTCAGATAACAAGGCTTGTCCGCCCTGCCGTGCACGATCAGCAGATCATAGCCGGCATACTTCAGTTCAGCGCCGAACTTGCCGCCCGAATTGGAACAGGCGATCGCGCCCGTCAGCGGCCCCTTGGTGACCACGGCATAGCGCCCCGACGTCGAGGCCATCGTGCCGTTGAGCGGCCCGGTCGCATAGATCAGCACATTGTCGGGACCCAGCGGATCGGCTTTCGGGTCCATCGATTCCCACAGGTACTTGGTCGCCAGACCGCGCTCGCCGAGGTAGGCGTGCGCCCAGTCCATGTTGAGGTCTTCCGGTGTCGCGGTGCCCTTGGTGAGGTCGACGCGCAGAATTTTACCTTGCCATGACATGATGTTTGTCTCCTCGCCTTAGGACGCCGCCGGACGTCCATGCCCGGCCACGGCTGATTGCTTCATCCGCTCATAGCCGGTCCAGTTGTCTTCCACATAGGTGATCGCCTCGGTCGGGCACGCCTTGGCGCAGGCCGGATCGCCTCCTCACATGTCGCACTTGAACACCTTGTGGGTGTCTTTGTCGTAATTCACCGTGCCTACCGGGCAGGCGATCGTGCACACCTTGCAGCCGACGCACACCGATGCGTTCAGCTCCACCGCATTGGTCGCCTCATTGCGCGTCAGCGCCTCGACCGGGCAGGCATGCAG
>JABDJG010000331.1 GCA_013002595.1 Hyphomicrobiales bacterium
CGCCAGCGACATTGAACTGAAAGCTGAACTGTACCGGCCGGTCGCCATAGGCAATATAGTCGACAGGATGGAAACCCTCCAGATTGAGCCCGTACAGGCCATGCTCCGGTGACACGACCGCCGTCGACGGGGTGATCAGCGCATCGTAACCTTCAAAGAACCCGCCGATTTCCCGGCGTGCCGTGTTGATCCAGTCAAGCGCCGCGAAATACTGGTCGGGATCCAGCGTCTGGGCGAGCTTGTAAATCTCGAAAACCACCGCCTCCAGCGTATCGGGGCCAACCCGGCGGTTCATCTTCCTGGCGTAGCCATCCATGCGCTTGTGAAAGCCGAAAAACCAGAAATGCGTCATCCTCTTTGAGGCTTCTTCGCCGTCGAACGGGAAATCTGCTTCCTCGACATGATGGCCCATTTCGGCCAGTTTCTCAGCCGTCGCCTTGGTTGCCGCGGCAATTTCGGGATCGACCGGTGCATCCATCACCGGCTTGACGCTCCAGGCGATGCGCATCGGCTCTGGTCTCACCTCGGCAAAATGGCTGTAAGGCTGCTCAGGCCGGGCAACCACAAAAGGATCACCAGGTTGCGGCGTACAAAGGCAATCGAGCATTGCCGCGGTGTCGCGCATGGTCTTAGTCTGCACAAAATTCATCGCAAGGCCAAAGCCGCCCTCATCGAGCACCGGCCCGAATGACACCCGGCCTCGCGACGGCTTGAGGCCAACGCCGCCGCACCAGGCCGCCGGAATACGGATCGAACCGCCAATGTCCGAGCCATGCGCAATCGGCACGATGCCAGCTGACACCGCTGCCGCGCCGCCGCCAGTCGAGCCACCCGCCGAATGGCCTTCGCGCCACGGCGTTGAGGTGTTGCCGTACAAAAGGTTCTCAGCCGAACCGGCTATGGAGAATTCCGGCGCATTCGAGCGCCCCAGAACATTGACGCCGGATGCCTTCAGCAGCTTGAAAAGGTTGGTGTCGAAATCGGCCACCATGTCCTTGCACAAGCGCGAACCGAACTCGATCTTGCGGCCCTTTTCATGGCCGCCGACATCCTTGATGAGAAACGGTACCCCGGCAAACGGGCCATCGCTCGTGTCACCATCACCAAGCCCCTCGATCCGGTCAGGATAGGTCTCGACAACAGCTTTGACTTTGGCATCGACAGCTTTGATGGCCTGTCCGGCGGCCAGCGCCAGTTCGCGGGCAGACACATCACCGTTCTTGACCAGACCGGCAAGCCCCAGACCGTCATAACCAGAATACTCGTCCAGCCTCATACTGCCTTGCAAGCCTCCGTGGCGGCCAGAGCGCAATGAGCAAAAGTTTGCGCCCGCATGCTGCTCTAGAAAGTATCCCAGCGTATCTTGATCGGCGTCATGTTCATCGACACGATGATCTCCGGGAAAAATATCGAGACAAGTACAAACGCAATACCGAGCACCAGGATGATGCCCAGTATCATTTTCATCCCATCGTCCATGTGTCTGCTCCGAATCGCCTCAACGTCTGGCAGCATATACGCCGTTGCCTCAAAGACCTACCTCATGACGAACGGATCGGCCATCGGTTCATCCGATGTGTTGATCCAGACCGACTTGGTGCGCGTGTAGTCGAGCACGGTATCCATGCCGCCTTCACGGCCGTGACCGGTCAGTTTGTTGCCACCGAATGGCACCACAGGTGAGACCACCCGGTAGGTATTGACCCACACGATACCACAGCGCAGCTTGCGGATCATGCGATGCGCGCGCGTTATGTTGCTGGTGAAAATGCCCGAGGCAAAGCCGTAGCGCGTATCGTTCGCCAGCCGGATGGCTTCGTCTTCATCATTGAACTTGAGCACCGACAGGACCGGCCCGAAGCACTCCTCGGCCACACAGCGAACATCCGGCGATGGTGCTGAAATGATGGTAGGTTCGAGATAGTTGCCGGTGTTGAAGCCGCTCGGCGTGCCGCCGCCTGTAACGATCGTTGCGCCTGCCGCCACGCTGTCTGCGATAATCGACTCGATGTTGTCCTTCTGCCGCTTGGTTGCCAGCGGGCCGACTTCGGTCTTGGTATCGAGCGGCGGGCCGATCTTGATCTTGGGCGCCCGTTCAGCCAGGCGCGCCACGAAATCATCGTGAATGTCATTGTGCAACAGCAAGCGTGAACCAGCGACGCACGATTGCCCTGTGCCACCAAAAATACCGGCAATGACACCGTTGGCGGCACTTTCCAGATTTGCATCCGGGAACACGATTACCGGCGACTTGCCGCCGAGCTCCAGGGTCGTCAGGGCAAAGTTCTCGGCCGAATTGCGCACGACATGCTTGGCCGTTTCCGGCCCGCCGGTAAAGGCAACGCGCGAGACCAGGGAATGCGCCGTCAGCACCGCGCCGCACTCGGGACCATACCCGGTGATGATATTGACGACGCCCTTGGGAAAGCCTGTCTCATGCACAAGCTTGGCAAAATGCAGGATAGGCGCCGGACCGTCTTCGGACGCCTTGAGCACAACCGTGTTGCCGGCAGCCAGCGCCGGTCCCAGCTTTACCGCGGTGAGGAACAATTGCGAGTTCCACGGCACGACGGCGGCCACCACGCCAAGCGGCTCGCGCTTGGTGAACACCTCAAGCGTCGGCTTGTCGGCCTGAAAGGTCGAGCCTTCAATCTTGTCGGCCAGCCCGGCATAGTAGCGGAA
The DNA here is from genome assembly GCA_013002595.1 of Hyphomicrobiales bacterium. Classification (GTDB taxonomy): domain Bacteria; phylum Pseudomonadota; class Alphaproteobacteria; order Rhizobiales; family Aestuariivirgaceae; genus JABDJG01. The sequence goes on from JABDJG010000331.1 coordinate 2,683, forward strand.
ATATTCACTGGCGTAAGCGGTCATGCCGCTGGTTTCGCGGATAATCTTGCCGGTGTCCCTGGTCTCAAGCTCGGCCATGATTTGCGCATCGCGCACCACCAGATCGGCCAGCTTCGACAGGTATTTACCGCGCTGGGTGGCGGTCAGTGATGGCCATTCACCCTCGCAAAACGCCGCCCAGGCCGCCTTGACCGCCCGGTCGGTATCACCCATCGTTGCTGCCGGCATGACCGCCCAGGGCTCATCGGTCGATGGATCACAGCTGTTGAACGATGCACCGCCCTCGGCATCGCAAAACTCACCGTCGATATAGAGCTGGAATTTTTCCATTCTTAGTCACTCCCGTCTGTGAGGAATGTCAGCAAAGCTGCATTCACCTCATCCATCATTTCCATCGGCATCATATGCCGTCCACCTTCAATGATTTTGCCACGCGCATTCTCGATGTCGCCAACCATGCGCTCAACCATCGCCGGTGTCGAGCCCGTATCGAGTTCACCGGTAATGGCCAGGGTCGGTGCCGCAACTGCCGTGAGTTTGCCGGCCAATTCAGCTTCTGCAGTACAAAAAATCGAATATGCGGTTAGAAACGACGTTGGATCGTTGGACCGCAGGCCGCGTTCGATCTCGCCGATGACCTCGGGCTGGCCGGCCACAAAGGCCGGCGAGAACCAGCGTTCGATTGCGGCCGGTATGATCGAGCGCGGGCCCTCCTCGCGCGCCTTGGCCAGGCGCCCGGACACGCCGGCCAGTTCCTCTTGCGTCCGGTTATAGACCGTGGACATCAAAACAAGCTTGTCGAGCCGGTCCGGATGCCTGAGGGCAAAGCTTTGCGCAACCAGCCCGCCGAACGAAAACCCAACGACATGCGCTCTGGCGATCTGCAGTTGATCCATGACCCGTGTCAGCTGGTCGACAAAATCATCCAGCCTGATCTCTGGTCCAATATGACGGCTCCGGCCATGGCCCAGAAGATCGTAGGTCACCACGGTAAAAAGGCCGGCAAGTGCCGCGACCTGCGCCCGCCACATCGTGCGGTTGAGGCCGACACCATGCAACAAGATGAGCGGCGGTCCTGCACCTTTCATCTCGCAGTAAGTCCCGTCACTCAACCGGCCTTCGCGGTTCATGCGCATCGCGCTGGTTACCCCTTGCCAAGTTCGGTGTTGGTCGTAATGCCCATCTCATCCATATCGAGATAACGGTTGCCGATGCGCGGATGCGCCCGGCCCGAGGAGGCCCCGCCCAGTGCAATGACAATCTCATCCGGGCCGGGGGCATCTTCAATCGAGAACGACAATGTCAGATAATGCGAGCGCAGCCCGGCATCTTCCTTGTGCATCATCGGGATCTGGATTGATGTGCCCGGCCCGGCGCGCCGGTTGGTGAATGACAGATAGGCCGTGCCGCCAACCGCATCGCGAAACCTGTTGCCGAACCTGAGCGTGTGAATGAAGCCGGATGCATGCTCGATCTCACCATTGACGCCGACCACAGCCGCCTTTCCGTAAGCCTCCAGTGCATCCGGCCCGCCCAGTTCATCAAGCAGGGGCGGCACCAGGACTTCAGCCAGTTCCGGCGCGTATTTAAGGATATTGGTCCTGAGGTCCTCGACATACCCCAACCCGGCCCATGGGTTTTCGATGACAGCAGCCATCGCCACCATGTTGACCGGTGTTGCCGCGGTCTTGCCGGCCTTGATGAATGTGGTCTCGACGTAATTAACCGTCTTGCGGACGACAGGTCCGGACATCTTGCTCTCCCTGTGAGTTGGCTTGTCTTTGGGACGGCGCGCTGGCCGGAACTCCCGGTTATCAAAGTAACCGGCAGTGTGCAACTTCGTTTGTCGATACGACCTGAGGTCAGGACCTTAAGGTTCCCCGGTGCCGATCTCCTCACGGCGTTTGGCCATGAAGGCATCCAGTTCTTCACGGATCGCTGGATCCATGGCCGGTTGCTCGTATTCCTCAAGCGCCCGTTTCCAGATGTCGGTGGCGCGCTGCTCGGCCGTCTTGGCGCCGGCCTGCTCCCAGTTCTCGTAATTCTGCCAGTCCGAAACCAGCGGCTGGTAGAACGCCGTTTCATAGCGCTCCATTGTATGCTCGGCGCCAAAGAAGTGACCGCCGGTTGGCACCGACTTGATCGCTTCAAAGCCCAGTTCTGCTTCGTTGACCTCGATCGGCCGCAGGAACTCTGCCATGTGCTGCAGCATCTCGACATCAAGCACCAGTTTTTCAAATGATGCCGTCAGCCCGCCCTCCTGCCAGCCGGCGGCATGATAGATCAGGTTGCCATGGCCCAGAACCGATGCCCACAGCGCCATTTCGGTTTCATAGACCGCCTGCCCGTCTGCCGCATTGGAGGCATTGGTCGGTGAACAGCGATACGGCAGGCCGTATTTGCGGGCCAGTTGCCCACTGGCGATATTGGCCTTGGTGTTCTCGGGCGTACCGAATGCCGGTGCGCCGGAGCGCATGTCGACATTGGACGTATAGGCGCCGTAGAGCACCGGCGCGCCAGGATTGACCAGTTGGGTGAGAACGATGCCAAGCAGCGCCTCGGCGTTTTGCTGCGCCAGTCCGGCCGCCAGCGTCACCGGCGTCATCGCCCCCATCAAGGTGAAGGGCGTCACCGCCACCGGCTGGCCGAACTCGGCCATGGTCATCAGCCCTTCGGCCATCGCATCATCGAACTTGCGCGGGCTGTTCACCGATATGATCGTCATCACACCGGGATCGGTGCGGATCTCATCAAGCGTGATGCCGCGCGATATCGCCATCATCTTGATCCCATCGAGTGCCCGGCCGCGACCGATCGCAGACACCAGATAAGTCAGATCCGAATAGGTTATGTTGGCGTCATAGGCCTCCAGATGCCGCGAGTTGGCCGGCAGGTCGACCGGTGCCACCACCTGATTGCCGATCAGGTGGATGATATTGAAATGATGCGCCAGCCGGATCAGATCGCAGTAATCTTTGTAGTTGCCGGTCCGCCGGCCACGTTCGAGGTCATGCACATTCGGCGGCCCGGCCACCAGCGAGAAATTGATGTTGTTGCCACCCAGAATAATCTGCCGGTCCCGGTTGCGCGGCGTCAGCGCAAATTGCGACGGTGCAGTCTTCAGTGCATCATTGATAATCTGCTGGCCGATCCGCACCGTCCCGGCCTTGCGGTCGACGTCGGCCCCTGCCGATGCAAACAGATCCAGTGCCCGCTCGCTCATCACCTCGATACCAAGCTCCTCGAGAATGCGCAGCGAGGAGTTATGGATCGCCTCCAGCTGATCGGCTGACAGGATCTCCATCGGCGGATACGGATTGACGACTTGCCGCCAAGGCAGTTGCGGCAGCTTGGCGGCTCCCGGTGTCCGATCCCGGCGCCCGGCGCCACGGCGGTTTGCTCTGCTCACTAGCCAAGCCCTCATCGAGTCCAACAGCGGGAGAACCTAGAGCATATTTTACTTATACGGAACCATTTGATGGTCCAAATCGGTTCACTCGGCTAGTTAAGAAACGCAACGCGATGTGGTGCATCGGGTAAGTTTCTTAACGACGTCCGATGGGCCGATTTGGTCCACCATCGTGCTGAAAGCGCGTCTTCGACGCATTTCGTGCTGGAAGCGCGTCTCCGACGAAATTCGTGCTGAAAGCGCGTCTTCGACGAAATTCGTGCTGAAAGCGCGTCTTCGACACGACGAAGGC
>JABDJG010000393.1 GCA_013002595.1 Hyphomicrobiales bacterium
TTGCATGCCTCCGTACCAGGCTGACGGCGTTTGCCGCTGGAACCATTCCCGCACAAAGCTGTTAAGTTCGAACGCGCGTGTGCGTGATTAAGGAGAGCGATTATGGAATGCGCCTTCGACGAGACGAAATTGGCTGACGCTGTCAAGGATCCTCGCAGTACCTTTGGCAGCCCGTCCCGAGTGGTTGGAAATGAACAACTGTCTGACCACGATAAGACAGCAATCCTTGAAAGCTGGATGGCACAGGAAAAGTTGTTGGCCGAGCACGCGGCCGAAAACGGTCGTACCGACCACGAAAGCCTCAAGGACAGTGTCGCAACGGCGCTTGATGACTTGAAAAACAACTCCTGAAGTTACCTGCTCCACGCAACAATGGGCGTATGGGTCTGTCACTAAATCACGATTTTGACACATGTCAGAGCCGTCGGGTTCCCTCCCATCGTCCTGCCGCGTGGCCGGCCGGTTACTTCTAGGCATCGATCACCACTCTGGCGCCGTCCAACTGGCGAAAATAAAAAATACAACGCTTGGGAACCTATTTGCAGGTCGTCCGTTGAGTTGTGTTTCAAGCCCAATAGCAATTTTGAGAATCGTTGGATGCAGGCTCCCTTATCGACGCAGGAAAAAGTTGGACTCGCGGATCAAGACACCACGACACGTGGCGAACGCCGTGGCAAAACGTCAGCAATAATTCAGGCCACAACTGCCTTGTTGCTGATTGGTGGACTGTGGTCGTTGCGTAGCCGCAGCAACACACCGCCCCAACATGAAGACGCGGACAATTCCGACACCTTCGAGCAGGGCAGGGGAAGATACGCCGATGCGCCCTCTGAAATACCGGTAAAAGGCTGGAAGGACATTTTCTGGCGGGTAAAGAGCGAAATCAGTGATGATCGGGTTGGCCTCGTGTCCGCCGGCACGACGTTTTACCTTCTGCTTGCCTTATTTCCGGCCCTTGGTGCATTCGTGTCCATATATGGACTGGTTCTAGACCCGGCGACGCTTCAGGATCACGTTGCTTCCTTGTCGGGCGTTCTGCCTGCCGAGGCATTGCAGATCGTTAAAGAACAGTTGGATCGTCTGCTCGAGCAGGATGAATCGAGCCTGAGCCTGGGCTTTGTTTTCGGCCTCGCGCTTGCCCTGTGGAGCGCGAACAGCGGCATCAAGTCATTATTTGAGGCGATGAATGTTGCCTATGACGAGATTGAGAACCGCGGTTTTATCAAACTGAATGCGATTTCCCTGTGTTTCACCGTAGGCGCAATCCTGCTGGTCGTGGTGTTGCTAACCGCAGTCGCCGTGATTCCTGCCGTTCTCGAACGCTTCTATCTTGGTGAAGTCGCCGAGACGGCCTTGTCATTGGCACGCTGGCCGGTACTGTTTCTCGTTGTTCTTGCCGGTGTCGTGCTGATTCACCGTTTTGGCCCCAGCCGGGCGAACGCAAAGTGGCGCTGGGTGGTTGGTGGCAGCGTGCTGACGGCCTTTCTTTGGGTTGCCGCAAGCGTCCTGTTCTCTTGGTATCTCGCCAACTTCGGCAATTACAACGAAACCTACGGGTCGCTGGGAGCTGTGATCGGCTTGATGATGTGGACGTGGATCTCGATCCAACTCCTGGTTATCGGTGCCGAATTCAATGCTGAAATGGAGCATCAAACCGCACGCGACAGTACCACCGGCCCGCCTGAGCCAATGGGGCAGCGCGGCGCGACCATGGCAGATAGTGTTGGCCCTGCTGCCGGTTGACAGATATTAAGTTGCTCCACCAGGAAGTTACGAAGGGCGGGTCTTAAGATTATGCCGGATGGCGCAAATTTCCCCAGTGAAACACAAACTGTCGAGGCCACAAGCAGCGAGTCCAGCGCGCGAACCGAGCGCAAGGAGCGGGCCGAGGACCTGACGCGTTTGAACGCGCCGACGGTTTATGAGGTTATTGCCCTCGATGGTGTCGAGGAAATGGAGCGTCCTGTTAAATCGCTCTGGTGGTCCGGCGTGGCTGCAGGGTTCGGTATCAGCATATCTCTTTACATCATGGCAGCGCTACGTGTGTCTTTGGATGGTGTGCCAGGCGCGGCAGCGTTGGAAAAATTCGGCTACTGCTTCGGTTTCCTTATTGTCGTTCTGGGCCGGCTCCAGCTTTTTACCGAGAATACCATCACGCCCATCCTGCCAGTCCTTCACAATCGCAGCGGGGAAGCCTTCAGATGCTTGGCCCGGCTCTGGATTATTGTGCTCCTGGCAAACCTGGTCGGCACGTTTCTGTCCGCCAGTCTGCCCACGATCTTTCCCATCGCATCTGCGGCGCAAATGTCAGCCGTTCTTGAAATTTCCACCCATTTTGCGGAACGATCGAATGCCGAAGCGTTCTTTACGGCAATACCGGCAGGGTTCCTCGTTGCGGCGATGGTCTGGATGCTGCCGAGCTCGAAGGGGTTCGAATTCTGGACCATCGTTGCCGTCACATATGCAATTGCCATAGCGGACACATCGCATGTGATTGTTGGCTCGACTGAACTGTTCACGGCGATGCTTCATGGAGAAGCCTCAATCGCCAAGGTCCTGGCCATGCTTGCCTGCACCGGGCTTGGCAATATTCTCGGTGGAACCGGTTTATTTGCCGTGCTGGCGTATGTTCAGGTGAGCGAGGAAATTTGACATCACACGATGCCGGCAGAGAGCGGCTCCTGTGTTCATTAAATTTTGCAGTTTCAGGAACCTCCCAAGTCCTCGCCCGTTTCTGTTTCATAAGCGTGTCGCGAAGGTGTGGCGCGTCAACAGAAAGGAAATCATCATGAATTGGGATCAAATCGAAGGTAACTGGAAACAATTCAAGGGCGAAATTCAAAGCCAGTGGGGCAAGCTCACCAATGATGAATTGGACCAGATCGAAGGCAATCGCGAAAAGCTCGCCGGGAGCATTCAGGAGCACTACGGCAAGAGCCGTGAAGAGGCCGAACGCGAAGTGGACGATTGGTTGTCACGTCATTAAGACCGTCATAGTCCCAACTAGGTAGAACGAAAGCGTGGCCCTGGCGCCACGCTTTCGCTGGTTATGGATGTTGGGTTACCTGGCGTTCTATCTATAGATTATGGTGCCGTAGAAAGGTCTTTCCGTCTTCGATACCTTCATCCCAGGTGTCTTCGATTTTGGTTCGGCTGGTAAAGTCGATCTTGTCGGCCGAAACACCCCTGGAGGGGGCAACGTAAAGTCGGTCTGGATGATGCGGAATGTTGCGGTAACGACGTGTGAGCAGGACCAGAGTTCTGCCGATGTCTGGCTGCGGCATCGGCGCATTGTCAAAGGTGCCAGCATCCAGGACATGGCCGTCCGCACGTCCCGGCGGCCACGTTGGCATGTCGAAAATCGGCGGTATCACCGCTGCAGCGCATACAAGATCAATGATCTGACCGTCACGCGCAGCCGCCCGCGCATCCACAACGAGCTGCCGCGTGCCTATAGCTGCAGGAAACGCCATATGCGGCGATGAGCGTGTATGCTGATCGACCTCGTAAAGAGTGATCGCCAGTATCGCGGCCAGTTTGCGCGGCAGTGAACGGGCCGGACGCGCCAGGGTAATCTGAAATGCCGGTCCGTCTGCTATGGCGGCGATGGCGTCAGCGTCGAGCACCTCCGTCACCACCTCGCGGAAGATTTCTTGATGAGGCACTACGGGCTTGAGCTCGTTTGTGTCGATCTCAACATTGTGGCGTTGTTTCCGACACGCTTTTCCCATGACGTCAAGCAATTGGTGTCCGCGACCGGCAATATAGCAGCAACCAGCCAATCCTCCGCCGCTGACCGAAGAAATACGCTCGGGCTTTAGAGTCAGAGGATCTTTGACGACGTCGAGGAAGCCGCCTTGCCAGAAGCAGCGCGTGCCGCCTCCGGAAAAGACCAGCTGATCGAATTCAAGAGCGTGGCCGGATGGCGGCTTTTGTCGAGTTGAATACTGCGCCGGCTGAACGGTCATATATATCGTACCTTTGAATTCGATCGTGCGTTGACAACGCACTCCAGATCGTTTGGTTGCACATCCAGCTGACGGTCCTTCGCAGAGGTTATGTGCGGTGTCACGCTTGAAGCTCGTCAGCGAATTGGTAGTCTGCTAGGGTTGCAAGATCAACTTGACCGGGCCTCGATAATGTCTATCGCATCTCATCATCCGAAGCAGGCAGAACGCCTGCAGGCTTTGTACTCATACGAAATCCTCGACACCGATCGCGAGAAGGCGTTCGATGACGTCGCAAAGCTTGCCGCAGAAATATGCGGCACGGCGATTTCGGTCATCAATCTCATTGATGCTGAACGCCAGTGGTTCAAGGCAGAAGTTGGTCTGGGGGTAAGGGAGACGCCGCTCGAAACGTCGATCTGTTCTCATGTCATTCTTGGACAGGACTTCGTGGAAATTGAGGACACGGTTCTGGATGCGAGGATGCAGGACAACCCTTTATGCTGCGGCGATCCCGGACTTAGGTTTTACGCCGGAGCACTCCTAAAGTCAGACGATGGTCTGCCAATTGGCACACTATGCGTACTTGATTGGCAACCCAGGCAGCTTAGTGCACTGCAGCGCGACGCGATCCGGGTGCTTGCCAAACAGGTTATGGCGCAGCTTGATTTGCGTCGTTCCCTGCGGACAGCCGAAACGCTGCGTAAGGAAGTCGATCACAGGGTAAAGAATTCCCTCCAGACGCTGTCGTCATTTGCCGGTATCCAGGCGCGCTCAAGCAAATCCGTCGAAGCAAAGCAGGCATTTGAACACATGCATCAGCGGATCCAGACCGTCGCAATGTTGCACGAACAGCTTTACAAGACCGATGCTGGCTCACACGTCGATCTGGGACGATACGTTGAAAATGTTGCGAACTTCCTGAGGGGCGTGGCCCCGGACAACGTTGTCATCGAAACGGAGATCGAGCATCTGTTGGTTGGTTCTGAACAGGCCTCGTCAGTGGGGCTGATATTGAATGAATTTGCTGCAAATTCGTTCAAGCATGCATTTCCCGACGAACGGAAAGGCGTGATGCGCTTTGCGTTGGCCAAAAAGCCGGATGGTTTGATTGAAATCAAATGCGCCGATGACGGCGTCGGTATGAGGATCAACGGCCATGCGGCTGCATCTGGTCTGGGGTTCAAGATCAAGATGGCCGCCTGCCAGCGCCTGGGATGTGAGCTCACAATGGAGGATGCCAAGCCGGGTGTTATTGCACGGTTCGAGTTCGAGCCTGGTATGGCCGGCTGATTACGTCCTGCAGCCGATGATGCGGTCATTTGCCAAGCCGGTCGTGAAATTCTTTATTGTTCGGCCATCTCACCTGCGTTCATGATCGCCTGGTCCAGTTCACCCGATTTAATTGCCTTAATAACCGTCTTGTAAATCTTCGGCAGTTGACTGAGCGAGCCGGCCTCGATGGTGGTGCCGCGCGCCGCCAGGTTCAACGCAGTCTTGGTGTATCGGACCTGAGTGAGGACGCTTCCATCAGGTTGGACATTCCACCACAGGCGTGGCCGCACAGTTGTCACCTTGTGCCCACGCTTACGCTGGAGTTGTAGCGGTTTGCCCTGCAATGCCAGATTCACCAACTCGATTTGCTCTTCGGTGCTGGCAATGAGTTTCGCACGCCGGTGATCGATCGTGTCGGCTTTCTGTCGTCTGGGCGGAACCGGTATTACACGGTTAGAGATGTCGAGGCTGTCAAGATAGCTCATCACATATATCAAACTTAAGCTCGAATTTGGAGCAACAGCGTACGACGACGCTCGGTCGGCAGCCAACCCGTCTTTGCGCCGAAGCCAACAAGCGTCAGCTCCGCTGTCCAAATATAAGCTTGCGTCATGTCTTTATTTCCTGTCCGGCGCCCAACCAGGTTAGCTGGATCTATGCGCGCTGCACACGTGAACGCTCAGATCCGGTTTGACAGTTTGATTCCGTCCTTGATTGTCTGGCAGTTATTCGCGCAGAGCGCGGCGAAGTTTTAGGTCCCTACCATAGATGTCGCGGCGAAATTGCGTGAGGCCTTCTTCATCCGCCCATGCTGTCAGATACGTAACGTAGACCGGCTACCGCCGCCAGTGTGAATGACTGTAGGTCCGTCTTGTTTGCCTGCCATTTTTCTTGTCTCCGGTTATGTTGGTTGCAACGGGATGAGAGGCCGCACAGAAAGTTCGATCGGGTAATTTCCGAACCCTGTTGTTGATGATCCGTGGCAGCTTCCGCGAGCCGGTATTCTGGACTCGCCGTATCGTCGATTGGGTTACAATCTGCCTAGCAAGACCAGGATGATCACAATAATCAGAACGGTCCCCAGTAGTCCCGACGGCGCATAACCCCAGCCTTTGCTGTAACCCCATCTTGGCAAAGCGCCGATGAGGATCAGTATCAGTATGATGATGAGAATTGTGCCCATTTCATTACCTTTCATTGTTCGCAACAGTCCCAACGTGCGGTCGACGATAAGGTTCCAAACTGCTGGCAGAGATCGAAGTGAACGCCGTTAGGGCCCTCCGCCAATGGAACAAAAATCGGTGGACTACGTTGATGCTGTATCGGGTTGAACGCGTGTTGCTCGTGTAGCGACACCTGAACAATCGACGTCGATCACTTACATCAAGCTGCGCTGAGTGAAGGTGCGCTTGCAGCCAAATCAAGGAACGAATTATGAGACTTGCACACAAACGCCATCTGTTCAGCAGTGCCGCCCTGGCAGCGGTTCTGCTTGCCGGGCAGTCCGTCCAGCCTCACGCTCAAACTAGCGGGCCTGCAGCCGTCGAGGAACAAGCGCAAGACAAGGCCTCGGATAAGGTGGGACGCGAAGCCGAGAAGGCTGAAAAGAAAGCCGACCGCGAAGCAGCGAAAGCTGAACGGAAAGCCAAACGCCAAGCAGACAAGGCCGAAAGGAAAGCCGAGCGCCAAGCAGACAAGGCAGAAAAGAATGCCGAAGGTGCCATTGACAATGCCAGCGAAGCAAATGTCGAAAAGGTAGAACCGACAGCGCCCACGGAGGCCGAAAAGCCCGCTGGCACGGCTGCAGAGATCAAGTCCGATGCCTCCGAACCGAGCGAGAATACCGATTCAGATCAATCTGCCGGAGAAATTCCGGTCGTCGAGAAAGACAACAAGACGGCTGAGGATGGCGGTACAGCTGCCGCAAGCGAGCCGGTGGCGCGGGTGTCCAAGCGCGAAGAAACAAAGAATAGCGACGGTACCAAAACGATCGTCAAGGTCCGGGATGATGGGGCAAGAGTCACGATCACTCGCGATGCTCAAGGCAATGTTATACGCCGGACGGTGGAGCGGTCCGGCACGCGTCAATCCCGCAGGATTGATGAGGTCAAATTCGTCGACGAAAAGATCGTGAAGCTCGATAATGGGAGAACACGCATTGTGCGCACCCGTGCCGACGGCTCGAAGGTCATCATCGTCCGCGATGCCGATGGAACGGTGTTGAAACGCATCGTCCGCAGCAAAGATGGAGATGAGCGAGTGGTCTTCAGCAGCGCGCCACGCCGACGCTACAATAGGAATGGCGTCGAGATCAGCCTGTATCTGCCGTTCGATCTTAACATCCCGCCTGAGCAGTACATCGTTGAATATGAAGAGGCCGACCCCCGCTTCATCAAGGAAACCTTCATGGCTGCACCGCTGCGTAAGCACGACCGCAGGTATACTCTCGAGGACATCAGGCGTGATGGCACGTTGCGAGCCCACGTGCGGCGCATCGATCTGGATACGATTACGTTTGCCTCCGGCTCCTATGACATTCCGCCTGAGCAGATCCGCAAGCTGCAGCGGATCAGCCAAGTCATCCGCGACATTACAGACCAGAGCCCGAACGAGGTGTTCCTGATCGAAGGGCACACGGACGCTGTCGGCTCTGATGAGTACAATCTGGTGCTGTCCGAGTACCGGGCTCGGGCGGTCAAGCAGGCCTTGGTCGATACATTCGATATCGATCCGCGCAACCTGGAAACGGCGGGCTATGGTGAGCAGTACCTGAAGATTGCGACCGAAACCGATGAGCCTCGCAACCGACGCGTGGCATTGCGCCGGATCACGCCGCTCGTGCGTCGCAACTAGTTAACGACAAGCAACGGCGCGGGTGCTTCCGGCACCCGCCGCCCTCGGTTCATTGCGTGAGTGGAAACGTCAGTCGGTAGCATAGGCCGCCCGTCTCGTACTCAAGGCGCGCGGAGCCGTTAAACTGCGCCGCCACGATCTGCTCCACCAATTGCGTCCCGAAGCCTCTGCTTCGGGGAGGGGTGACGGCTGGCCCACCGCGCTCGCGCCATTCGAATTCGATCTGCCCGGGTTCGTCAGTCTGCACACTCCAATTGATCTCAACGCGACCCGTATCGACAGATAGAGCTCCGTACTTGATCGCATTCGTGGTCAATTCGTGCAGCGCCATTGAAAGGTTTGTTATCTGATCTGCCGATAGCCCTACCTCGGGTCCTTGAGAGATAATTCGCCCGTCCCCGATCTCATCCTCAATGATCGCTATTAGATCGCGGATTTGGGCTCCCTCCCAATAGTTATCCGTCAGGATCGCGTGCGAGCGCGCGATAGCCATGACCCTTTGGGAAAACTGATCGAAAGGCTGCTTTTCAATTGCCGGGCGAAGCGTTTGCCGAGCTAGTCCAAGTACGACCGCAAGAGTGTTTTTTACGCGATGGTTTAATTCACGCACCAGGACATTGAGCTGGCGCTCTTGTTTAGCCTTGTGGGATATATCTCTGAAGATCAACGAGTAATTGTTGTTGTCATCGCCGGGCCCGGAGTGCCGAATTCGTGCCATGGTGATGTCGAGGTCCTTGCCACCCGTATCCTCCGCCTCGAACCTGAAGCCGTTTTCATCGTCAACTTCAGTTGCATGTTTTGCGAACCAGGTCGGGTGGTTCTTCATCTTGATCAGGTTTTCAATTGACGTCCCTATAGCCTTTGATGGAGAGACATCGAACATCCGCTGGGCACCGGAGTTCCACTGCTCGACGGTGCCGTCCGCTGCAACGCGCAGTATTGCGTTAGGAGAGGAGCGCACAATTGCGGCAAGCTCTTCAGCTTCTGCGCGCGCCTGCCGCAAACTGGACTCATACTGTGCACGCTCTGTGGCATCAAATATGAAGAACTCAATCCGCTCATCTTTTCCCCTCTTTCGCCGCACCGCGTTCAGAAGTACCGGAAGCGGCTCCTGTCCATCTCGATCCAGCTTGCATGCAATCTCGCGCACGTAGCCTTGCAGCGTGAGCATCGGCGCAATATGCGTCTCGTAGTAGATTCGATGGCCGGTTGTAAGTAGGGCTTGAAGCCGCTCGCCGTTCTCAAGAACGCTCGCATCTTTGCCGGTCCAATTCGAAAGTGTTCGATTGACTTTCAAGAACCGGCCCTCAAGGTCCGCGAACGCTACACCGCATGGAGCATCGTCCAAAAACTCTGGAAAATGGTCTAACGAATTCTGGCTGATAGGACTGTCATCCGGTTGATGCATCAAGATATCGCCTGATGGCGTCGATCGTGAGGTTCGGATTGGTCATATGAGGGCAGTGTCCGGTTACCGGGACCCGTTCCAATGTGGATGTCGGCATATTGTCATGCATCCAGTTTCCGACACTCACCGGCGCGATCGGATCGTTCTCGCACTGAACAATAAGACACGGGATGGTCAATCTGGTCATGTCGTCACGATTGTCCGCCAGGAATGTCTGGCGGCCGAAGTGCTTTGCGATTGTTGGATCTGTCTGGCAGAAACTCTTTGTAAGGTCCTGGGCCGCCTGTCCATCCGGTGGCTGGCCGGCGATCATCGGCGCCGTCTGTTCTGACCACCCCAGGTAATTCGCTTCCATGGCTTCTATCAGACCTTCGATAGCGTCTTCCTCGAAACCGCCGTCATAGTCCCCAATTTTAAGGAAACAAGGCGACGGTGACAGCAGCACCAGTCTGTCGAATTTTTCCGGAGCAGCGTTGGCCGCCAATACGGCTATTGTAGCGCTGACGGAGTGCCCCACAAGGACGACATTTTCCAGGTTCAGCTCATTGCATAAGGCAATGATATCGTCGGCATGTACGCTCAGGTCACTATATGTGTTGAAATCGTAAGCGCTGACGTCAGATTTTCCGAAGCCGGTGAGGTCGTACAAGACGATCTGATGGTCTACTTCGAATGCGGGGGCAACGAACCGCCACATCTCCTGGTCGCAACCGAAGCCATGCGCAAAGAGGACCGCCTGGCCGGTTGAGCCCCGCACTTTTACGTTGTTTCGGTCCACGATGGATGTTGCCTGCTGTGCCAATGTTGTGTCTCCGTCCGTCATCGTCAGCCTTTGCACAGTTCGATTTGATCTGGTGCTTGAAAGCGATCCTGCACCGCACGATGACCGGACCCGTTATCAAGATGCCGGATTTCGGCGAAACACACTTCGTGTCAGCACCCCGACCTCATGGCACACCCTGAAAAAAGTTGAAACCCTATTGTGGTTCGTCACCACAGCATCAGCCGATCTACACGTCAATTCGCTGGAACCAATATCATGCGTGCCGCGTTTGGTTTCCAGAGTCGCGTCACCAGCAACTATATCCAAGGAATATGTAATGTACCCTGATTTACCGCAACATCCATTGGACGGCCCGATACCGACCGACTGATCTGAGCGAATTGCACCAGCGGAACGGCCAGCGCGGGCGCCTGGCATTTGCAGGAACATTGGTCATTCAGCCCTCGCAATCCGCGTTAGACCAATGCAGCGCCGCGAGCTGAGACCAAGGAGAACGGAATTATGTTCGAAAGCCCATTGTTATGGTAGGTCGCCGCCCACAAAGAAAACATCGAGAGTATCAACAGCATTTTGGGGGCCGCTGCCTGGACTTGTGTAGGCAGCGCAATCTCGGCCACCGGCACATTGTTGTACTTGATCGGCATGATCATGGACGCGCGCCGACGTTAAGACCGCTGCAACAATTTGCAGCGACGGAACCAATTGCTTTGATCAGCGTTGGGTCATTCATACTTAACCAAACCACACACGAGGTTACCTTATGAATGGCATCATCTATCTAATCGGGCTGATCGTTGTGATCATGTTCATACTATCGCTCTTTGGCCTGCGGTGAAGCGGCCATGGCGACAACCAGCAAATCTACCGCTCCCGCACCGGCGCCCGCCGCCGACCCGGGTCAGTCTTATTTCGAATGGGCGCCAACCCTGGCCGGCAGCGTTCTGGCCGTGGCGATCTCTTTGGTGTTGGCCCAGTTCGGGGCTGGCGTTGGTCTGTCTGTAGGTGAACCAGTTCTTACAGACGGTAGTGCTTCGTGGAACGTGCTCGTGGCCGGCCTTTGGCTGGTCTGGGTAGCCCTGGCCAGCTCCGCAGCAGGAGGTTATGTGGCCGGCAGAATGCGGGCCAAGTTCCCGGGCTTCTCTGCAGAAGAGGTAGAATTTCGAGATGGGTTGCACGGGTTGATCGTTTGGGCCCTTGCAACCATTCTGGCAGCGCTAGCACTTGGTGCACTTACGTTGGTTTCAACGCTTGGCGTGGTCGCCGCGGAGGCACCGGCCAGCGACGAACGGCTGATGCGATTGACAGCCAACATCACGACCATCTCATCCTTCAGTGCCGCCGCTGGTGCAGCGCTCGGAGCTGCTGCGGCATGGTGGGCGGGCACACTGGGCGGCCAGCACCGGGACAACAACATTGACGTTCACGCCTTGGTGCCACGTATGTTTCGCAGAACTTAAAGCGCGGTATCGGACCAGCAACTAGAAACACGTGACCGTGGGCCGCGCTTATTTGCGCGGTCCATTTCTGCGTCTTGGACGGTTTGTCGGATCTGGCGTGCCAGGAGGTGGACCAAGGTGGTCGCATGGAACCTCAGTTGGTCCGGTTCGTTGGTGAGGCACGCTCAAAGGCGCGGTCTTGTTCCACGCCCGGGCATTAACCAGAGAAAGACCCTCATCATGAAAACGCTAGCTGACGCTTTTGAACACACACTGCAGGACATTTACTATGCAGAAAACGCGCTGACCAAGGCTTTGCCTAAAGTATCCAAGGCAGTCTCCAACAAGAAACTTGCCAAGGCGCTCGACCAACACCTTTCCGAAACCAAGGATCAGGTCAAGACCCTCAACAAGGTCTTCAAGTCCATCGGCAAAAAGCCGTCAGGTGAAAAGTGCGACGCAATTGACGGGCTGATCAAAGAGACTGACGGCATTATCAAGGAAGCCAAGGGTGCAGCGCTGAACGCTGCCGTTATTGGTGCTTGCCAGGCCGTCGAGCATTACGAAATCGCCCGCTACGGTACTCTGCGGGAATGGGCAAAGATCCTCGACCACGCAGAGGCGCACGATCTGTTGACCAGCATCCTTGATCAGGAAAAGGCCGCCAACAGCAAGCTGACCAATCTTGCGGTTTCGACAGTCAACGGAAAATAACCGATCCGGTAACGGATGTTGGCAGTAGCACATGTTGGCACCCGTCACGCTAACGTGTGACGGGTGCCACTTTGGCCGGGCCGAGCGCTTGTCCGGCAGCCTCGGCGGCTATGATGCCTCTTGATCAACATGCACTTCAGCGAGGGCAATAGCGCCTCAGAAAACAGGTATAAGATCGCTTCCAAGTTGGAACCTTTCGGATGCAATGCCGTTAATGGGTACGACCTCTGGCCTGCGTCCTACATGCAGGTCTGAGCGGATAACCCTACCAGTAACAATGGAGACAGAAATGAAAAGAATCTTAGCAGTGATCGCATCAGGTGCCATGCTTTCGGTGAGTGCCTCGGCCTTGGCAGCATCGTCCGATTTCGGCAAGGTGGACGCCAATGCTGACGGCAAGATCACCTTTGAAGAAGGTGTGGTGGTCCACACGGATTGGACCGATGTGAAGTTCAAGGAAGTTGACACGAACGCCGATGGCTCGTTGACCGAGATGGAATACAACGCGGCGATCAGCGCCAGCACGATGGACAAGTCGGCTAATGCTGGAACGGTGATCAAATTCCGCGATATCGACTCAAACGCTGACGGCATGATCACGTTCGAAGAGGGCAAGGTCAAATATTCGGACTGGACCGATGAGCAGTTCAAGACCTTTGATGCAGATGCGGACGGGTCGCTCACCCAGGCCGAGTACGATGCCGCAGTCTCCGGCAGAATGGCGACCGACACGACTAACGAGTCGGGTAGCACACAGATGACGGAAACGCAGTCTGACGACACGGTTTCGAGCATGGAAAACAAGACCACCATGCGCAAGACCGGTCCGGCTGCCTACAAGGACAAGTACGCCGAAGGCGAGGTGCTCGCATCGACACTGATCGGCATGCGCGTGTACGCCGTTGATCGTGATATCGACGAATCGCAGTTCTATACCACAGACGCCCGCAAGGACTGGGACGACATCGGCGAAGTCAACGATGTCGTGCTGGACTGGAACGGCAACATCAAAGCCGTGGTCCTTGGTGTCGGCGGTTTCCTGGGTCTTGGTGAAAAGGACGTCGCTGTCGAGATGTCATCGATCCGCAAGGTTCGCGAGCGGGACGATGCAGACGATTGGTTCCTTGTCGTAAATTCGTCAAAGTCCGCACTCGAAAACGCGCCGACCTTCAGACGCTAACGGCACCTACGCGCGTTAGCGCGCTGCCACATCATCAAACCCCGGCCGGTCGGCCGGGGTTTTTCTTTGAAGAGAATGTTCGCCGCGAAAGTGCGGCGGTGGCGATGGGGCTGGGGGACCGAATGCAAAACACAGCCGTGCGAACTGACCAGTCAGCCCAGACCTAATTCGAACTGCATCGCCATGCCGCCGTGCGCTGTGCCATGCTCGGTCACCCGGCGTTGCCCTGTGCATAATGATCGCTCATGCCATCGGCGGATCGGCACTGTGGCAAACCAAGCCCGACCGGCAGACGGCGCGGAAAGATGTGACCTGCTCCCCAAGGGCTCCGCGTTTGTAAGTGAGCTCTGTTCGTTTTGATCAACGCGGAGCGGTCAAGCTTGGAGATGCGAGTCGCACCAATGTCTCGCTTCAATGCATCCAGCACCGGGTGTTTCGGGCGACGCAAGGGTTTGCCGGTTTCTTGGAGATCGGAAATGTGCAGAATGATGAGGTCGGTGATTGTTTTGGCGTGCCGATCTTGCGCCAGATTGGCTTGCAACCCATATCGACCAGACGCTCGGTGTCGGCAACCCATGCCGATGCAAGGCCCTTCGCTCGGAACGTCTGATAAGCGTAATTATCCTTTCGCCGGACCTGCGCTCTCCAGTTTCCTTTCTTGGTGCGAACTATGGTAGCCATGACCCGTGCAGTCCTTTCAATCCGCGCAAAATCCGTGCACTAAGAGACCAGCAGAGGTACAAACCCGTGCAATTTTGTCAATTTTGGTCCATACCGTTCCTTATTCGATCTCATCGAAATGTATAACAAGCTATTGAAAAATAATGAGATAAGATTTTCCGTCGCGCCGATGATGGACTGGACCGACCGGCATTGCCGGGCGTTTCATCGTGTCCTGACGCGCCATGCCGTTCTCTACAGTGAGATGGTGACGAGTGCGGCGATCGTGCACGGCGATCGTGAGCACCTGCTGTCGTTCGACGGCTGCGAACAACCGGTCGCGCTGCAGCTTGGCGGCAGTGATCCGCGCGAACTCGCCGAAGCGGCCCGCATCGGTGAAGACTTCGGATACGGCGAAATCAACCTCAACATCGGCTGCCCGTCCGACAGGGTACAGTCGGGCCGGTTTGGTGCCTGCTTGATGGCCGAGCCGGCGCTGGTTGCCGACAGCGTTGCGGCCGTGCAGACAGCCGTATCGGTCCCCGTCACCGTAAAATGCCGCATCGGCATCGACGATCAGGACGAAGACGCCGGCCTGCAGCACTTCGTTGAAACGGTTGCAGCAGCGGGTTGTTCGACGTTTATTGTCCATGCCCGAAAAGCCTGGCTTGATGGCCTTTCGCCAGCCCAGAACCGCGATGTGCCGCCGCTTAATTATGACCGGGTCTATCGGCTCAAGATGTCGCGGCCGGATTTGCGGATAGAGATCAACGGCGGTATTGCCTCGCTCGATGAATGCCAAGAGCATCTCAAATTTGTCGATGGTGTCATGCTCGGCCGTGCGGCCTATCAGATGCCCTGGACCCTGGCTGATGTCGACCGTCGTTTCTTTGGTGCCCTGGATGGGTTGGCCGATCGGTTTGAAGCCGTCGAGCAGTTCTATCCATACATCCGGCATCAACTCGATCGCGGCGTCTTCCTGTCGCGCATGGCGCGGCACATGCTCGGCCTGTTTCATTCGCAACCCGGCGGGCGCGTGTGGCGCCGTCACTTGTCGGAAAACACCCATAAGCCGGGCGCTGGACTGGACGTTCTGAAAGATGCGCTCGATATGGTTCGGGCTGCAGCCCGCCCGGCCATCGCGGCAGAATAAGCCCACGCTCTATTCTTCAGGCATCACATCGAATGCAATGCAGATCCGCCGCTGATCCGATTTGAACGGGATCGTGCCGTGGTACATATAGGCAGGAAACAGCACCATCAGGCCCTCGAGCGGTTTGATCGTCCGCGTCTCCAGATCAGCAGTGATGGTTATCTCTTCGGGTGGCCGGCCAATCTCGAACCCGCCTTTAACGAGGCCATCGGCGCCATTCTCGTCTGCTGATACCTCTGGCGGAATTGTGATGTAGTAACAGCCGCTCAAATAGCCATCCATGTGGATATGCGGCTGTTGATTGCCCTCCCGCTCAAGAACCGCCGCCCACGGTTCGATGCGGTATTTCTTTGGCCGGTGCACTAAGAACGGATGCCCGTCTGCGTCACCGGCATTATCGTAATAGCGCTCGACAGCATCATGCATCACCGCTTCCAGATCATGGATGGCTCCAGTCCCGGCGGCATTGATATGCGAACCGATCTTGAGCGCTGGATGATGCCAGGTCGGATGATCCTCCGGCGGTGTTTCCAGCTCTGGATGTGCAAGGATCTCGCTTTCAAGTGCCCGGTTGAAGCCATCGAGTGTTTTATAAGCGGCAGGAACATCGATCATGTAACTATGCACGAGCCGGTCGAAGTCGAACCAGGTTGCAGCCTCATCAACCCGGCCGGTCTCAACCAGCAGCAAGGCCTGGAATGCCATGCCATCAATGTCGTCGGGCTTTTGCACCAGCCATTCGCGGCACACCTCAAGGGCATCTCCAAGCCGTCCCAGTTCCGTCAGCGCAGCAACGAGATTGTGATAGACCACAACGTCATCGGGTGCCTGCCGCAGCACTTGCTCGTAGTATTCGGCAGCGTCGGCCAGCTCATCAGCCTTTTGTGCGGCAATGCCCGCCGATGTCAGCAATTCTGGATGATCCGGCAATTCGTCGAGCGCCTGGCGGTACAGTGTCAGTGCATCCGCCCAGCGCTTCGCGTCTGCCAGGGTGTCAGCCCGCTTAACGAGGATTTCGAGGTTATCCGGTTCCATTTCCATGGCCTGCTCAAGCAACTTGTCAGCCTGGTCGAAGCCGCCGGCTTCCGCAAATCGCCCGGCAATTCCAATGCGGGCACGGACAGGGTTTGGGAACTGATCGATCGCGGGCAGGAACTCCTTAAGATGCTCGACCGCCTTGTCGCGGTTCCCCAGTTTCAAATGTGCTGCCGCGCACGCCGAATGGGCGCGCAGAAATGTCGGATTGGCCGCAACGATCTCTTCCAGAACGGTCAGCGCCTCGCGCGCCTGTCCCGACTTGATCAGCGCTTCTGCCTGTTCGATCGTGTCTGTCATAACCTTGGCGCCTCAGTGTTAATTGCCGCATTCTAGGGGTTCTGCAAATCGCTTATAGCTTGACCTTGCAGCGCTGTCATTGGACAGCTGCGTGCGATATGAGTTTCGACTGTTAAACGCGACGGTTGGCGGATAAGGGACAGGGATGAGCGAACGTCTTGAGCATACAATTGAGATACTGGAACGCCTGGTAAGTTTCAAATCGATCTCCCATCGACCGACCCACGGCATCGTCGGTTACATTACCGATTACATGGCCTCACATGGCCTCAACGCCAGTCTCAGCTATGACGATGCCGGCGAGCGGGCAAACGTGTTCGTCACCATCGGCCCTGAGATCGATGGCGGAGTTGTTCTCAATGGCCATACCGATGTCGTGCCGGTCGAAGGGCAGGACTGGCAGACCGACCCTTTCAAGCTGGTTCGCCAGGACGGCCGGCTTTATGGCCGCGGTTCGGTTGACATGAAAGGGTTTCTGGCCTGCGTCATGGGTGCCGTGCCCGACTTCAAGAAGGCCGATCTCAAACGTCCGGTACACATTGCCTTTTCTTACGATGAGGAAACTGGCGGTCACGGTATGCCCGGTTTGCTGGAGGATATGGCCGGCAAGAGCTTCCGTCCCGGCGTCGTCATCGTCGGTGAGCCAACGATGATGAAGATCATCTCGGGCCACAAGGGTGGCTATGAGCTTCGAACCGAGATCACCGGGCTGGAGGCCCACTCGTGCAATCCCAACAACGGTGTCAACGCGATTTCATGTGCAGCCAGCGTCATTTCGAAAATCGATGCGATGGGCCGGGAGTTTGCCGCCAACCCACAGGCTGATTCCCTTTACGACCTACCATATCCAACGTTCAACATCGGAATCATCGAGGGCGGCTCAGCCCGCAACGCGACCGCCGGATCATGTGCGTTCGATTGGGAAATGCGCACCATGCCGGGCCAGGACGGCAAGGAAACCCTTGCCGAGCTCGACCGGTTTGCACAGCAAGACCTGTTGCCTGCCATGCGCAAGGTTCACCCCGGCGCCGACATCAAGACGATTGTCGAAGCACCAGTGCCGGCGCTGGATGATTCCAATGCCGGTCCGGCCATCGAGTTCGTCTGCGAATTGACCGGCGAGAACAGCCATGGCGTCGTGTCATTCGGCACCGATGGTGGTTACTTCAGCGATGCCGGCTTTTCGACGGTGGTCTTCGGCCCCGGTGACATCAACCGCGCCCACAAACCGGGAGAATATATCGAGGAAGCCGAATTGGCTGCCGGCCTCGATTTCATGGACAAGATTGCCAACCGTTTGTCGCGCTGAGGGGACCAGCCATGGCCTATAACAAACCCTTTTCGGCAGCGGAGTATTCAACCCGGCTTGCCGACGTCAAACGGCGCATGCAGGTCGCCGGGCTTGATCTTCTGATTTGCCAGGACCCGGCCAACATGGGCTGGTTGACCGGGTTCGACGGCTGGTCGTTCTACACTCCGCAATATGTCGTCGTCCAGGTGAGCGAAGACTGGCCGATCTGGTTTGGCCGTGCCCAGGATGCAAAGTCGGCGCACTTCACCACGGACCTGCCGACACAGAACATAATCGGTTATTCGGAGCCGCTGGTGCAGCATCCGGTCAGCCACCCCGTTGACGAGCTGTGCGACTTGATCAGGTTAAAAGGCTGGCACAAATCGCGGATCGGTGTTGAGCTTGACGCGCATTACTACACAGCCCGTGCCCATCAGCATCTCGTTACCGGTCTGCCTGATGCGACGATTGAAGACTGCAAAGAACTGGTCAACTGGGCCCGGCTGATAAAGTCGCCTGCCGAGGTCGAATTGATGCGCGAGGCCGGCCGCATCTGTACTGAAACGATGAACCGAGCGCTTCGTAAGATCTCCCCGGGCGTACCGCAATTTGAGGTCATTGCCGAAGTTTATCGGGCACAGATAACCGGGCTTGATGGAAAATTCGGCGATTATACGAGCCTGTGTCCACTGATCCAGGTCGGCGAGGGGACATCGACCCCGCATCTGACCTGGACCGATGAACCGCTGCCGCGTGACGCGCTGGTGGTGATGGAGATCGGTGCCGCCCGTCGCCACTATCACGCACCGCTTACCCGGACCATGCACCTGGGCAGGCCACCTGCCGAAATCGACAAGCTTGCCAAGGTAATCGTCGAAGGCGTCGATGTTGCCCTCGCCAAGGCAAGGCCTGGCGTGACGTGCGAAGAGGTCGAGGCGGTCTGGCAAAAGGTGCTCAACGCCAACGGCTACACCAAGCCAAGCCGCGTCGGCTATTCCATTGGGCTCAACTACCCGCCCGACTGGGGCGAGCGCACCGCCAGCCTGAGACCCGGCGACAGGACCGTGCTTGAACCCGGCATGTGCTTCCACTTCCAGTCCGGCGTCTGGCTTGAAGACTTCGGTGCTGCCGTCTCTGAACCCTTCGTTGTCACCGAAAATGGTGGCGAGCGCCTGTGCGATGCGCCGCGCGAGCTGATCGTGATTGACTGAATTTGAGTCCTCACTGACGTTAAATCTTCTGGTTGTACTCCCCGACCTCGGGATACGTCGACAGATGCGTGTCGATGTCCTTGAAGATCGCCTGTAGCATCTCTTCCGATTGCGGGCTTTCGACCACAACGACCAGTTCCGGCTTGTTGGACGATGCGCGCGCCAGGCCCCAAGTGCCGTCGGCCAGGGTCACGCGGATACCATTTACCGTGTTGACGTCAGCGATTTTCTGACCAGCGATCATGGCGTCGTCTTCAGCCAGTTTCTGGTAATGCTTGATGACATTGTCGATCACGCCATACTTGGCCTCATCGGCGCAATGCGGCGACATGGTCGGCGAACCCCAGGTCTTGGGCAGATCACGGTAAAGATCGGCCATCGACTTGTCGCCGGCCCGGTCCAGCATTTCGCAAACCGCAATCGCCGAAACCAGACCGTCATCGTAGCCACGCCCGAAGGGCTCGCGGAAGAAATAGTGACCGGATTTCTCAAAGCCGACGATCGCGCCGAGCTCGTTGGTCCGGCGTTTCATGTAGGAATGGCCGGTTTTCCAATAGTCGGTCTTGGCGCCATTTGCCTTAAGGACCGGGTCGGTCATGTACAGGCCGGTCGACTTCACATCGACGACGAACGTGCATCCTGGATGCAATGCGGAAATATCGCGCGCCAGCATGACACCGACCTTGTCGGCGAAAATTTCGTTGCCTTCATTGTCGACCACGCCGCAGCGGTCGCCATCACCGTCAAAACCAAGGCCGACATCGGCGCCTGATTCGAGAACCGCGTCGCGCATCGCGTGCAGCATTTCCATATCTTCCGGGTTCGGATTGTAGCGCGGGAACGAATGGTCCAGTTCGCAATCGAGCGGTACTACCTCGCAGCCGATTGCTTCCAGGATGCGCGGCGCAAACGCGCCAGCCGTGCCATTGCCACATGCTGCAACGACTTTGAGGTCACGCTTGATCGATTTGCCCTTGGTCAGTTCCTCGACATAGCGCTCTTCCATGTCATCGACATGCACCAGCGCGCCGCCGTCACGGGTTTTCCAACGGCCCTCCAGCACGATGTCTTTGAGGGCCGACATTTCATCGGGCCCGAAGGTCAATGGACGCTCACAACCCATCTTGACCCCGGTCCAGCCATTGTCGTTATGACTGGCAGTCACCATGGCAACGGCCGGCACATCCAGTGCAAACTGCGCGAAATAGGCCATCGGCGACATCGCCAGCCCGATGTCATAAACCGTGCAGCCAGACGCCATCAGGCCGACGATCAACGCTTGCTTGATCGAGCAGGAGTAACCCCGGAAATCATGACCGGTTGCGATATGCGGCTTAACGCCCTTTTCGTGCAGAAACGTGCCAAGTCCCAAACCGAGCGCCTGAATGCCGTAAAGGTTGATTTCTTCTTCGAACAGCCAGCGCGCGTCGTATTCACGAAATCCGGTCGGCTTGACCAGCGGAATGCGTTCATAGTCAGGCGTGTTTGGTTTTAGATCGGCGCGCGGTTTGGCCAGCATGATATATTGTCCCAGGTTGAAGTGCTTAGATTGTCGAATTTTTAGCAGCAATCCGGCAATAAGCCGTTAACAACCGGGCAATCACCCGGCATTGCCGCGACGCCTGCCGGCGCCACCGCGGCGCGGCCGGTCGCGGGTCATTTTGATCACCCGCTCGGGCAATTGATCCATGACATCTTTGCGTTCCTCGGCCGACATGGCGAGCCATCCGGCAATTTCGTCACGAGACCGGGCGCAGCCGATGCAATGACCGCTATGCGGGTCGACCACGCAAATTTTGACGCAAGGGCTGTCAATTTCAGGGGATGTCGGCAAAGGGGTCAGTCTTCCAGATACAAAGTGCCGTGCTCGAGCCGGAAGCCTTGCAGACGGCGCAGGAAGCTCATGCCAAGCAGCGTGCCGCGCATGGCGCCCTTGCGCATTACCATACCCTCGACGTTTTTCACCAGGATGCCTTCGACGACAACCTGGCTCAGGGTAACGGGGGCAGCATTTGCAATTCCGTTGGCTGTCCTGACGCGGCGGTCGAATTTCAGGCGGAGCGGGTTCAAGCCAGCGCGTTCGGCATCTTCGTAGCTCAGCGCGACCACACTGGCGCCAGTGTCAATCAGGGCTGCGACCTTGACACCGTTTATGTTGGCTCTGGTGATATAGTGGCCATATTGCGAGGGACCGATCCCGACCAACCGGTTGGCCATGACTCGTTCGCCATGGTCAACTTCCATGTCGCCGCGCAACGGCGTGTCCTTGGCAACAATCCGTTCTGCCAGGCTCAAGGAGGCCGTGACACAAAAGACTGCAACCGAACACGTAGAAATAAACGACGCGCACGCCGCCCATTTCTTCATCCCATTCATCCTATCCGCCCAAAATACGCATCACCATCCCGCTACAATTAACCATTTTAATATGAGTCTCACAAGTCCAGACCGCTGTGTGTGGTGAGATAAATATTCAACAATAAGTTGCGGCAAGTGCAACAAACATGGCGATTTCGGTCAATTGTTGAATGGCGCCCAACACATCGCCCGTCTGGCCGCCGACGTGGTGCAATGCCCGGCGTTTTGCCAGGTAGTATGCCGCCGCACCTGCCAAAAGTGTAGCAGCCATCGTCCAAAGGCCGCAGGCCAGCCACATCATGATCGATCCGATGGCCAGTCCGGCAACCAGCGCCTGGTTGGCCCCGGAACCAGTCGGAACGCCGGCTTCGACCGACCGGCCATCGCTGCGTGCCACCGGCATCGAGCGCATTGCCAACACGATGAATGTTCGTGAAAGCGAACCGGTTGCGACCAGCAGCATCGGCACATGCCACACCGATTGGGCAGCGTTCAACAGGACTGAAATACAGGTGACCTTGATCAGAATGGCAAAAACCAACGCCAGGACGCCGTAGGTTCCGATTCTGCTGTCGCGCATGATTTCCAGCTTTCGCTCCCTGCTCCCGCCGGCGCCAAACCCGTCGGCAACATCGGCAAGACCATCTTCGTGCAGACCGCCGGTCACCATAACGATCGCAACAACAGCAATGCAGGCCGCGACCATGGCCGGCAAACCGGCGCCTTGCGCAGCAAGCAGGGCCAACCCGCCTATGGCGCCAATCAGCGCGCCCGCGACGGGAAACCCGCGTACGGCATTTGACAATTGCCTGTACCGGCCTTCCTGTTGCTCAGGCATGGGTAATCGAGTCAGGAACATCAGGCAATCGCGCACATCTTCAAGCAAGCCAGCCGCAGGCGGTTCATCATCTGCTTCGATTTGACCGTTCTGTTCGGTCATTGGCGTCTTTTCCTTCCCTTTCAACACCGCTATAGCCGATGCCTTGTATCAATGAATGTACCGAACGGGGTTTGCAATGCCAGAAAGCCGGACCGGCATGCCATTTGAAGATATACGTGCTCTGATCCGCGAAATGCCCGGGCCGGACGCAGCCGCTGCTGCGGCGGCGCGCGACCGCGATGCCCAGTTGACCAAACCGCCCGGCGCGTTGGGGCGACTGGAGAATATTGCTGAATGGATGGCTGCCTGGCAAGGCCGGCATCCGCCCAAGGTGAACCGCCCGGTGACGGCCGTGTTTGCCGGCAATCATGGTGTCGTGGCTCAGGGCGTTGCCGCCTTTCCCCAAGACGTCACCAAGCAGATGGTCGCGAACTTTCAGTCCGGCGGTGCTGCCGTAAATCAGATCTGCAAGACATTCGACATCGGTCTGAAAGTGTTCGAACTGGCATTGGAGATGCCAACCCGAGACATCACCATTGCTGCCGCGCTCGATGAAGTCGAATGCGCAGCAACGATCGCTTATGGCATGGAAGCCATAACCGGGGGTTGCGATCTGTTGTGCCTTGGCGAGATGGGTATCGGAAATACGACCATTGCAGCTGCGATCGCCCATGCCCTTTATGGCGGCAAGGCAGCGGATTGGGCCGGGCCGGGCACAGGACTTGACGCCAAGGGTGTCGCCAACAAGGCGGCGGTCGTCGAGCGGGCCATTGCGTTTCATAAGGCCCATCTTGATGACCCGCTGGAAGTGTTGCGGCGCGTTGGCGGCCGCGAGTTGGCCGCCATGGCGGGCGCAATCCTGGCAGCCAGGCTGGAGCGGGTGCCGGTGTTGATTGACGGTTATGTTGCGACCGCGGCCGCTGCCGTTTTGCACGCCATGGACTCAACTGCGCTTGATCATTGCATCGCCGCGCATCGCTCTGCTGAGCCGGCGCATGGTGCGTTGCTAGAGCGACTGGCGCTTGATCCACTGCTCGATCTCGGCATGCGGCTTGGTGAAGGTTCAGGCGCTGCACTTGCTGCAGCGGTCATCAAAGCAGCGGTCAACACGCACGCAGGCATGGCAACTTTCGCCGAAGCAGGTGTCAGCGGCAAAGCGTAGGTCTAGGCCGTCAAGGCGATCAGACGGCGCTGTGTTTCACTGTCTATACCTTCATTGCCGAAGATCGCCGCCCGTCCATTGTCGAGAATGCGCCGTTGCGGGAAGGTGACGGTGATCTGTGTTCCCTTTCCGGGCACGCTGGAAATTTCCAGTTGACCGCCATGCAGCTTTGCCAGTCCGTTGACGATCGACAGGCCGAGCCCGGCACCGTCGATGGCCTTTCGGGTTGCCATCGATCCACGGGTGAACGCTGCCAGTGCGGAACGCACTTCAGTGTCCGGCATGCCGGGACCGTTGTCGCGCACGCTCATTGCGATATCGCCGCTGGAATGACGCCACGCTGTCATTTCAATACGCCCACCCGGCTGGGTGAACTTGATTGCATTCGATAACAGGTTGAGCCAGATCTGACGTACCGCCCGTTTGTCGCCGGACAGTTTGGGCAGATCATCGGGCAAATTAGGAACGAGCTGATGGTTCTTTTCGCGTGCCTTCATGCCGACCAGCTTGATTGCCTCTTCCAATTCGTCGGGCAACGAAACGGCTTCATCGACCACTTCCTTGCGGCCCGCTTCGATCCGGGACAGGTCGAGAATGTCGTTGATGAGGGCCAGCAGATAATGGCCCGAATGATGGATATCAGAGGAGTAATCCTTATAAGCAGATACCACATGCGGACCCATCATTTCGCTGGACAGGATTTCTGAGAATCCCATGATTGCGTTGAGCGGCGTGCGCAGTTCGTGGCTCATTGTCGCCAGGAAACTGGACTTGGCCTGGTTGGCTTCCTCAGCCTTCAAACGTGCTGCATCAGCCTGGTCCTTGGCCCGTTTGAGCTCACCGATCAACTTTTCTCGTTGTGCCCTGAAGATCAGCATGTCTCGTGCTGTTGTCTTCAATCGTCGAGCCAGTTGGATGAAGAACACTTCCACGACTATCACCATTGCGCCAAGGGCAATATAGAGTGGCGCCTGCTCGATGATGCATCGCAGCATGATGAAAAATGTGATGAAGCCGGTTCCGGTAACCACAACCGGCATGAAATTGCTCGCAATGATGATACGGATGGCAACCACCGCCATCAACGTGGCGATGACGAAGACATGCTGCATGTCATTGCCGGCATCCCAGAAAATGAACAGCGGCATGGACCACGCCGCGGCATAGAAAAATTCTGAGGCGACCAGCTTGCTGGTCCAGTCTTTGAGTTTGATATTTTCCTTGTCGAGTTTTTCATGGTCCCGGCACAGGTACAGTTGCACCCCTTGGCTGACCAACACGCCTGCCAGCCAGCCGGCTGCAACGGTTAAATTCGTCCAGATCAGGCTTGTCAGGGAAAACAACAGCGCAAGCAGTGGCAGAGCCAGTGAAACGCGCAGTTGATTGCGCACAAACATCGTCAGGAGGTCACTCTCCCAGGATTTTGCGCTATCGTCCTGGCCGGTTTCGTCGGTACTCTTCAATTCGCCGTCGCCCTGTAATGATCCTGTCCGGTCATCCAGTTCAAGCGGCGAAACAATGCCCGATCCAACCCCTAAGCTCATCGCAAAAAGACCCTTCCCACCGGCGGCGCAGCGCCCGGTGAACCAGCGGTTACCCGCAATTAAATGCAATTTTAGGTTTGCAAGCCTTAAGGTGAGCTTCCGAAACAGGGTAAAAATTGATTTAACGCGTTTACGGGTTGGAACAACTCAAAGTCGGAATGAGACCGTGTGTCAGCCCCGTTGGACGCTGCATTTGTCATAGGCGTGGGTATGGCTGAAATCGATGAACTGGTGAAAAATATACGCGCGTGCCGAATTTGCCGTGACACTCCGCAAGGTCCTGCTTTGCCGCACGATCCCCGCCCGGTTGTTCAGGTTGCCAGATCGGCCAAAGTGCTGATCGCCGGCCAGGCACCCGGTACAAGGGTGCACCAGTCCGGCCGGCCCTTCACCGACCCGTCCGGTGACCGCCTGCGGCAGTGGATGGGTATCGACAACGATATATTTTACGATGCAACACGGATTGCAATTGTCCCGATGGGCTTTTGCTTTCCCGGTCTCGATAAGCGTGGAGGTGATCTGCCACCGCGGCCGGAATGCGCACGGCACTGGCGCACCAGACTGCTATCCCATCTACCGTCAATCGAGCTGATCCTCGTGATAGGCCAGTACGCCCAGGCATGGCATCTGGGTTCACGGCGCAAGCACAATCTTACCGAAACCGTCAGGTGTTGGCGTGAGACCTATGAAGCCTTCAATCCATCGGTAATCGCGCTACCACACCCCTCCTGGCGCAATAACGGATGGCTGAGAAAGAACCCGTGGTTCGAAGACGACGTTCTGCCGGTATTGCGAGCCGACGTTAAACGACTGATTTGACTTATACCAGATCCCAGCAACAGCGGCCCATATCATGGGGTCATAGCGGATCACTCGCGCAGGCGCGGTGCGCAGCGCGATGCGGTGCATCGGGCAAGCATCGCAACGCACCCGTCGTGTCGAAGACGCGCCTCCGGCACGATGGGCCGCTATGACCCACCCGTCGTGTCGAAGACGCGCTTCCAGCGCGATGGGCCGGGCGCTTTTTCCCGCCA
>JABDJG010000376.1 GCA_013002595.1 Hyphomicrobiales bacterium
TCGCCCCGGTGCTGGCGGCTGGCGCGCTGGCCAGCGTAAGGCACCTCAAGCGCTGCGATACCGAACGGGCACAACAGCAGCATCACGCAGAAATCCTGCGCCGGCACCTGGCTGAACGAGACCTGCCGGTCGTTGTGTCTCCGAGCCACATCGTGCCGGTCATGGTGGGCTGCCCGGTGCGCTGCAAAGCGTTGACCGACCAGTTGCTCAAGGAGCATTCGATCTACGTCCAGCCGATTAATTATCCAACCGTTCCGCGCGGTACCGAACGTATCCGCCTGACCCCGGGGCCCTTGCACGGCGTGGAGGAAATCGCTCGCCTGGTCGACGCGCTCGATCAGCTCTGGGCCCAGTTCGAACTCGAACGGGCAGCATAGAGTTTGTAATTGCACAACGGCAGCGGGTGCGGGCTGGTGCCATCTTACGCCATCAATGCCGGATTTGCGCGACGACATGCCGCCGCCATACGACGGGCTTTGGCGGCTATAAGCTAATCAGGGACACTCAAACAATATCGCTGGGAACTTTATGTGGTAGGTGAGGGCGCTCGCCGAAACCGATAGGAATTGACGAAATGAACGATCAGTCTTCTGCCAACTTGCGCAACCTGTTTCCGGATTTCTTTACCGGTAAATTGTCGGACAGCGATCCGGCGCTGGCGGCGTCCATTAATGATGAGCTGGGTCGCCAGCAGCACGAGATCGAGTTGATCGCGTCTGAGAACATCGTGTCGACCGCCGTCATGGAAGCGCAAGGCTCGGTCATGACCAATAAGTACGCCGAAGGGTATCCCGGCCGACGCTACTACGGCGGTTGCCAGCATGTCGATGTCGCCGAAGACCTCGCCCGCGAACGCGCCAAACAGCTGTTCAACTGCAAATACGTCAACGTCCAGCCGCATTCAGGCGCACAGGCCAATCAGGCCGTGTTCTTTGCGCTTTTGCAGCCCGGTGACACGTACATGGGTCTCAACCTGGCCGCCGGCGGTCATCTAACTCACGGCTCGCCGGTCAACCAGTCCGGCAAATGGTTCAATGTGGTGCCCTATGGCGTCAATGAAGACGACCACCGCATCAACTATGACGAACTCGAGCAACTGGCGCTTGCCAACAAACCCAAGCTGATCATTGCCGGCGGCTCTGCCTATCCGCGTGAGCTTGATTTCCCCCGCTTCCGTGAAATCGCTGACAAGGCTGGCGCGCTGTTTATGGTCGACATGGCCCACTTTGCCGGTCTGGTTGCCGGTGGCGTCCACCCCAATCCTCTCGATTATGCAGATGTTGCCACCACAACCACACACAAGACCCTGCGCGGCCCGCGCGGCGGCATGATCCTGTCGAACAACGAAGATCTCGGCAAGAAGTTCAACTCAGCCGTTTTCCCCGGTCTTCAGGGTGGTCCTTTGATGCATGTCATCGCTGGCAAGGCGGCAGCCTTCGGCGAAGCACTGCGGCCCGAGTTCAAGGCCTACGCGCAGGCCGTTGTGGCCAATGCCCGTATGCTGTCTGAAACCCTCAAGGGCGGCGGCCTTGACATCGTTTCAGGCGGTACCGACACTCACCTGATGCTGGTCGATCTGAGGCCCAAGGGCCTGACCGGCAAGGCGGCCGAAGAGGCGCTCGGCCGCGCCAACATCACCTGTAACAAGAACGGCATCCCGTTTGATCCGGAAAAACCGATGATCACCTCGGGCATCCGGCTCGGCACGCCTGCCGGCACGACGCGCGGCTTTGGTGAGGCTGACTTTGCTGAAGTCGGGAATTTGATCATCGAAGTCCTCGATGGGCTTGCGCAGAACGGTGAAGACGGCAATGCTGGCGTTGAAGCGGCGGTCAAGGCCAAGGTCATCGCACTGACCGACCGCTTCCCGATTTACGCATAACACGAACCGGAAACCGTAAATGCGCTGTCCGTACTGCTCGAACAACGATACCCAGGTCAAGGACAGCCGCCCCAGCGAGGACAACACGGCCATCCGCCGCCGGCGCTATTGTGCTGATTGTGGTGGCCGGTTCACCACCTTTGAGCGTGTCCAGCTGCGTGAACTTCAGGTCGTCAAGAAAACCGGCCGGCGCGTGCCGTTCGACCGAGACAAGCTGATGCGATCGGTCCAGATTGCCTTGCGCAAACGTCCGGTTGAGCCCGAACGCATCGAGCGTATGGTCTCCGGCATGGTTCGGCGCCTCGAAAGCATGGGTGAAAGCGACATCAAGTCCGACACCATCGGCAAACTGGTCATGGAAGGTCTGAAGATGCTCGATGACGTTGCCTACGTGCGGTTTGCATCCGTTTACAAGAACTTCCGTGAGGCCAAGGATTTTGAGGAATTGCTGGGTGAATTGTCCGGTGACGAAAACGCGCCCGAAGAATAAGACTTGATCCTTTGGTCTGCGTTCCCCTAGCTGTGCACCCATGAGTACCGATGAAAAATGGATGGCCTATGCGCTTGCCCTTGGCCGGCGCACTATGGGGCAGACGGCGGAAAATCCGGCAGTCGGCTGTGTCGTCACGCAGCGTACCGGGTTCAAGCCGGTTCCCGTCGGGATCGGCTGGACGCAAGCTGGTGGCCGCCCGCATGGCGAGACCCAGGCGTTGAAAATGGCCGGCGACGCTGCGCGCGGCGCAACTGCCTACGTTACACTTGAGCCGTGCAGCCACCATGCCCGCACCCCGCCGTGTACCCAGGCGCTTATTGATGCAGGTGTTGCGCGCGTCGTCATCGCCTTGCGCGACCCGGATCAGCGTGTGGCCGGCCAGGGAATTGCTGCCTTGCGCCATGCCGGCATCGAGGTCGTCACCGGCATCCTGGAAGACCGCGCCCGCACCGATCTTGCCGGTTTCTTGGCCCGCAAGACCAAGGGCCGGCCGCACATGATGCTAAAGCTTGCTGTTTCGGCGGATGGAAAGATTGCGGCCCGGCCCGGTGCACCAACCAGGATTACCGGCAAATCCGCCAGCGACCGCGTTCATCTGATGCGCGCCCAGTGCGATGGTATTCTGGTCGGTGTCAGCACGGTTCTGGCCGATAATCCGCAACTGACTTGCCGCCTGAACGGGCTCGAAGACCGCTCTCCGGTTCGCCTGGTGAGTGACAGCAGGTTATCAATCCCCCTGGACAGCAAGCTGGTGCAAACTGCCCGCCAAACACCGCTCTGGGTGCTCACCTGCAACGACGCTGATCCGGCAAAGGCCGCAGTGCTCGAAGATGCCGGTGTCACGTTGGTCTATTGCGCCGGCACATCAGCTGGAAAGGTCGATTTGCACGAAGCCTTGCTGCGTTTGGGCGGCAGGGGCCTCAACTGTGTGATGGCGGAGGGCGGTGCGCATATGGCCCGCGCGCTGCTCCAAGAAGATCTGATCGATGAGGTTCGGTTGTTCTCATCTAATAGCGAACTTGGCCCTGACGGCCTTGATGCACTGGCCGGTCTGTCGCTTGACCACATCAGACACAATCCGCGCTTTCGCCATTGCGCCCAAGAAAAGGTTGGCGAAGACCGCCTCGACACCTATGAAAGGGCGGCAAAGGAAAGCATCATGTTTACAGGCATCATCACCGATGTGGGCGAAGTGATCGCCATCCAGGAAGGCGGCAGCACCCGCATCACCATTGCTTGTAATTACGACCCCGAG
Source organism: Hyphomicrobiales bacterium (assembly GCA_013002595.1). GTDB lineage: Bacteria > Pseudomonadota > Alphaproteobacteria > Rhizobiales > Aestuariivirgaceae > JABDJG01. The sequence continues at coordinate 3,631 of JABDJG010000376.1, forward strand.
ACCATCGACATCGGTGCGTCGATCGCCTGTTCCGGCGCCTGCCTTACGGTTGTTGAACGCAAGCGGCTGGGGGATGGTCGTGGCTCATTTGATGTCGATGTCTCCGGTGAAACGCTCGACAAGACGTCGATCGGCACGTGGCGTGCCGGTACGTTGGTCAACCTGGAGCGGTCTTTGAAACTGGGCGATGAAATCGGCGGCCATATGGTCTCAGGTCACATCGATGGCAAGGTTGAGGTGGTGTCGGTAACCGAAGACGGTGATTCCAGGGTTTTCCGCTTCCGGGCGCCCGATGAACTGGCCCGCTTCATTGCCCCCAAGGGCTCGATCGCGCTCGATGGCACATCGCTGACCGTGAACGATGTCGAGGGCGCCGAGTTCACCGTCAACATCATCCCGCATACCCAGGCGGTAACCACCTGGGGCAAAATCGCCACGGGCGATGCCGTCAACATTGAAATCGACATGCTGGCGCGCTATGTCGCCCGCTTGAGCGACGCCCTAGGCTGAATTGGACACAACGCCGTATGCATGTTTTGATTTTGGAAGCCCGGTTCTATGACGACCTCCTCGATGAGCTCGGCAAAGGTGCTCGCCAGGCAATAGAGGCGGTCGGGGGAACGCATGAGACGTTGGTTGTGCCAGGTGCCCTGGAAATCCCTGGAGCGATCGCGATGGCTGCGGCATCGCCCAAGCCCTTTGATGCCTATGTCGCGCTCGGCGTCGTCATCCGTGGCGAGACCAGCCATTACGAGATTGTCTCAAATGAATCCGCCCGCGGCATCATGGACCTGACCGTCAATCAGCGTCTTGCGATCGGCAATGGCATATTGACGGTGGAAAACGCTGACCAGGCCTGGCGCCGCGCCAAGGTGGATGATCTCAACAAGGGGGGAGGGGCAGCCGAAGCCGCTCTCGCCATGGCCGCCAGCCGGCAAAAATTCTCATGACCGACAAACCCGGATCCGGCCGCCGTGCCGTTGCCCGTTCGGCTGCCCGCCTCGGCGCCGTTCAGGCGCTCTATCAAATGGAGCTGGCCGAAACCGATGTATCCGTCATCATGGCCGAATACACCTCGAGCCGTCAGGGCAATGCGTTCAACGATGGCGAACACGGCAAGGCCGATGCCACGTTCCTGAAAGACATCGTTCAAGGCGTCGTCGACCATCAGCGCGCCATCGACCCGGCCATCAACGAATGTCTGTCTTCGGGCTGGTCGCTGCCGCGCCTTGATGCAACGTTGCGCGCGATCCTGCGCTCGGCCGGCTACGAATTGCAGTTCCGCTCCGATATTCCCGGCAAGGTCATCATCACCGAATACGTGGAAATTACCCGTGCGTTCTTCGACGACAACGAAAGCGGTTTTGTCAACGGCGCCCTCGACAAGCTGGCGCATATCAAGCGGCCAGAAGAATTCGGCAGCTGACCGCCTAAGCCGTCTACCGGCGCGGCGAGGTTGCGCCAAGCGTTGTGTGCAGGTCAACGTGCATCCCGAGATATTTCCGCCCGCGCCGCGGGACATAAGGCTTACGTTGTTTGCTCGACAGTCAGAAGGCGGGCCATCGTCCAGCTTCTTTGCTTTGTTATGCGGACCTCGCCATGTATATGGACTACATGTCGTGGGGCAAATGCGGTGAGAGCAGCGAGTGAGCTTGAGTAAGCCGATATCATGGCGACCTTTGAGATCGGTGCCGGTGTTGGTGCTGCTCAGCCTGCTTCTGGCCAGTTGCGCCACCCGGCCATTCGAAAGCGCCGAACTGCGCACCGAAACGCCGATTGGCGCGATCAGGCTGTTCGATGCGAATGGTCAACCGGTCAGCGATGCCCCGGTTGGTCGTGTCGGTGATAATCTCGAAATACTCGCATTATCCGGCGGCGGCGCGGATGGCGCTTTTGGTGCCGGCGTTCTGAACGGCTGGAGTGCGTCCGGCAACCGGCCGAAGTTTGATGTCGTTACCGGCGTGTCGACAGGAGCGTTGATCGCCGCCCTGGCATTTCTGGGGCCTGGCTATGATGCAACCTTGAAGGACCTTTATACTAACACGACAGATGCCAAAGTCTTCCGGCGCAAGAGCGTGATCGGCGGCTTGCTCAGTGAAAGCTTTCTCGACTACACACCGCTCCAGCGCCAGATCGAGCGGGTTGTAACCCCCGGGTTGGTCAACCAGATCGGCAATGAACACCGCCGCGGGCGCCGGCTCTATGTGGCGACAACCAATCTCGATGCAGGGGAGCTGACCGTCTGGGACATCGGTGCAATTGCTGCCAGCAACTTCCCGTCCGATATCCGTACCCGCGTGGTGCAGAAAATCCTGCGCGCCTCGGCCGCGGTGCCGGGTCTGTTCAAGCCGGTCTATTTCCGCCCGCGGCTCGATAGCGATGCTCGCCAGATGCATGTCGATGGCGGCGTCAAGGCGCCGGTTTTGATTCGGTCGTTCATGTTCAAGGTGCCCGCCAAAAAACGAACCGTTTATGTCATCGTCAATGGCCAGATCAAACTCGTCGATGCCAAGGAGCCGGTCGAACCGGAAGTTGCCGCCATATCGCGAAAATCGATCACCGAGCTGCTGCGCGGCCTGCTCTACAAGACACTGTATCAAGGCTACGTCTCGACCCGCAACGCCCGTGGTCGTTTCCGGTTGATGGCAATCCCTGACCATGTGCCGGCAGCAAAGGACCCGCTGGAATTTGACCCTGCCGAAATGCGTGCCCTGTTCGAGACCGGTTATGCCATGGGCCGTTCCGGCCAAGGCTGGGCCAACGAGCCGCCGCGTCTTGAAGCGTTTGAACGGGTCTCAAACTGACCTTAGTTGGGCATCAGTGTAAAATAAAAACCGTAGAACACCGCCCAGCAGCTGGCGAGAATGCCGGTTCTTATCCGATTGCTGGTTTTGGTCAGCAGCAGTCTGGCAATAATGACGATCAAGGCCACGACAACGACGAACCGGAATGCCCGGGCCGGTATCGTTGCCAGGGCAAAGTTGGTCAGCTCAATTCCGTTAGCTGCCGCCTGACTGGCAAAGACCTTGTAAGGCACACCAGTCAACGATCCTACCATCATCGCCCACAGTGGCTCTTGTTGCAGCGATGAACGCACCTGGCTGATCATGCCGGGTGAAATTGCGGGAACCGCATCGATGGCGGATATTGTTGCCTCATAGTTCCAGATACTTGCTGCATAGATGAACGCGCCACCGGCGATGGCACCGGCTACCGCAAAGCAAACCGCCCACAGTGCGTCGCGCAGCCCTTTTTGCAGGGCAACGAAGCTCAGCCAGACATCGGGCACAATGAAAAACAATGTGGCTTCGGCAAACCCCCAAATAGCGGCGATTGCGCGGCTGTGCCCAAGTGACAGCTTCACTCCCATGCCGGGAAATTGCCCTGATCGGCGAGCGCCTGCACATCGTCCTGCAACCGGGTCATGAATTTCTTGCCAACGTCCTGGTAAGTGAAAGGTTCGCCGATGAAGATATCGAGGATAAATGGGACCAGCAGCCAGGTGCCCTTGGGCAGCGCCTTGCCGAGCCCGTGCATGAAGGCGGGGTAGACCGGTACCTGCGGGTTCATCTTGCACAAGAGTTCCGCGCCGCGCTTGAACTCCGACATTTCTTCCGGCAGTCCGCGCGACCCTTCGGGGAACAGGATCAGGATGTCGCCGTTCTGGAGCGCCTCGATGCTGCCGGCAAGTGGATTGCCGCCGCCTTTCCGGTTGATCGGCAGGATGCCAATGATGTTGAGCGCAAACCAGGCAAACGGCTTGCTCGACAAAAAATAATCCAGTGCAGCGACCGGCTTGATACTGTCGAGGCTCGATAGCGGGAACAGCGACATCAATGATAGGGTATCGAGGTGCGAATTGTGGTTGGCCAGGATGATCGCCGGGCCTTTGGCCGGCAGCTTCTCGCGGCCGCGCACGTTGAGGCCCAGGACCAGAACCATCAAGGTGCGGATCACGATGGCAAAAAAGCCGAGGCGCAAGAGCTTGGTCATGATCGAACCTCCGCCACGGCTCAGTAGTAGAAATAGCGCATAAAGTGGACGAAGACCGGCGCAGCGATGGTCAGGCTGTCGACCCGGTCGAGGATGCCGCCGTGGCCGGGAATGAGGGCGCCGGTATCCTTGGCGCCGAGATCGCGCTTGAGCGCCGACAAGGTGATATCGCCCAAAAAGCCCGACAGCGCGATCATGCCGCCGGCCAGTGCCGCGACAAGCCCGCTCATCGGGGTCAGATAAGGCGCGATCAGGAAACTCAGCAACATGGTGCTCAAGAGGCCGCCGATAAAGCCCTGCCAGGTTTTGTTCGGACTGACCGTCGGGACGATCTTGTGCTTGCCGGTCAGTTTGCCCCAGACATACTGCATGACATCGTTGAACTGAGTGCAGAACACCAGAAACAGTAAAAGTCCGGCCCCGCCCGCCGGCGTTTCGATCTTGTCACCGGAATAAAGCAGATGGGCGGTATGCGACAGGGCGAACACCATCATCATCTGGCCCCAGCTCATGGTGCCGACTGCCCGCAAGAACCCCTTGGTCTCGCCCAGCAGCACCATCGCAACAGGCGTGAACAGGAACATCCAGACCGGAATGAAGACGACAAACATGCCGTACCAGTCCGTATAGGCCCACCAGTACTGGATCGGCACCGCAAGATAGGCCCAGAACAGGACGGACCGGTCGACCCGCCGGGTCGGGATCATCGAGAAATATTCCTTCAGCGCCAAGTACGATATCAACCCCAGAAAGATTGCCGACAATCCCTGCGAGATGAAGACGGCAAGCGCAAATACCGTGATCATCACCCACCAGGATTTGACCCGTGCGGTCAGCTCGGCAAGCTTGCCGCCGCTGCGCACATTGAGCCACCAGGTGATGAGGCTGGCGATGATCAACAGACCATAGATCGCCAGGACCGTGATCAGGACCGGTTGCGCCACGTTGAACCATGCGGCCATGCCGGCCAGTGTCATTGGCTTGCTCCAGCACTTAGCGCCATACGGGCCCGGTTGAAGATGGTCAGGCATGACAGCGCAATGATAACAACCAGCAAGACCGAGGCGAGTGTTGGACCCACGAACCCGGTCGTGATTGCAACAGCCAGCGTGCCGAAGACAAAGGCCCGGTCTGATTTGCCGAACGGTCCGTCGTAGCGGCGCTCGGCGCCGACCATCAGTCCCAGAATGCCGGTCATCTCGACGATGACGGCAAGCAGGACAACAATGGTGACAAGCGGCGCCGACAACCCGGCGATCAGGGCAAACGGCAGATAGAGCGCAATATCGGCAATGACATCGCTGAGTTCGTTCAAGATCGCGCCCAACCGCGATTTCTGGCCATGTTCGCGCGCCAGCATACCGTCGATGGCGTTGAGCGCCATGCGGATGAACAAGGTAGCCGGCAACAACAGCAGTAAAAATGTCTGCCCTGGCCAAACGGCCAGCCCGATGCCGTGCAAGACGCTGACCAGCAGCGCAAAAATCGTGACCTGATTGGCGGTGACGCCACCATCGGCAAGCTTCTGACAGATCGGCCGCAGCAGGTTCTGAAATTTGGGTTTGAGATCGTAAATGGAAATCAAGCTGGCCGCCGTAATTCAAACTGAATATCCAGGGTCCTGACCCTACGGTATCGCAAAGATAAGTATGTTCGGATAAGAATTGATTAAGGCTGGTTGATCAACAAGCCCTGGCTCGACTTTCAAAGGGCCGCGAAATAATCGGCCATTCGTTTTCGCATCGCCGCATCCGGCATCGGTCCTTGGCCGGCCGCCATGTTCTCACGCATATGGTCGACCCGTCGGGTTGCCGGAATGGCGCAGGTGACGCCTGGGTGTGAAACCACAAACTTCAGGAAAAACTGGGCCCAGGTGCTGCAATCGATTTCGCTGGCCCAGGCGGGCAGGGGCTTGCCCTTCACCCGGTTGAACAGCCCGCCGCGCCGGAACGGCCGGTTGATGATGACTCCAAGCCCGCGCTCGCGGGCGAGAGGCAAAAGGCGTTTTTCGGCCTCACGGTCCTGGATGTTGTAGGTGAACTGCACAAAGTCGAACGGTTGTGTCTCCATGACTTTGGAAAAAGCTGCATGCCGCCGGCCATGCGACGTGGTGATCCCGATCAACCGCACGCGGCCGCCGGCCTTCCACTCGGTCAGCGTTTCAAGGTGCGCCTCCCAGTCGAGCATATTGTGGATTTGCATCAGATCGAACCGTTTGAGACCCCACAGCGACTGCGAGACCTCCATCTGCCGGATGCCAAGCCATTTTGAGACGGTCCACACCTTGGTTGCCGAGAACAGCGTCGGCTGGGGTGGCAGGTTCTTCAGGGCATGGCCGATGACTTCCTCGGACGTGCCGTACATCGGCGATGAATCGATCATTCCCCCACCGGCCTCAAAGAACGCTTCCAGCACCTTGGTGCGGGCCTGACGCAGCCTCTTGTTGCGTCCGACATCAAACGTCAGCCAGGAGCCCATGCCAATCACCGGCAAATCAGTCCCAGCCGCCGCCTTGGTGAGCGGCGTGGCGGCTTTGGCAGGCCGGGCGCCGATTGGCACCAGCTGCGAGGCCGCGCCAGCAGATGCTGTTGCAACAAAGGTGCGCCGGTCGAGTTTCAAGTCTTTCGTCATGGGCCGGTCCATTGTGCCAAAAGTTTCATCTGGCCGCGTTCAACATTCCGCGAGCAGCGCCCTTTACCGCAAAAACCTGGCTACATTACTGCAGATGACGCACGCTATATCCAGCATCTTTGGGGGTGCCCTTTTGAGTTCAGTGAGCCTGGTTTCACCTCATGCCGCTGAACTTGATCAGTTCGATCTCGTCTATGTCCCTGCCGGCATCGCCCAGGTCGGCGATTCAAACGGCGACGACAACGAGGTTGTCGAGAACCGCAAAATCGGCGCTTTTCACATTATGCGCCATGAGGTCACCAACGATCAGTTTGCAACATTCGTTTCTGCAACCGGCCACAAGACCAATCCCGAGCAAAGCGGCAGGGGCTATGTATGGTGGCTGAAGTGGCGCCTTGTCGATGGCGCCGACTGGCGTCACCCGCAAGGCCCGCAAAGCACCATCGAGGGTCTCGGCAACCATCCGGTCGTCCAGGTGTCAGCGCGTGATGCTGATGCCTTTTGCGCCCATTACGGTATGCGCCTGCCAACCGATCCTGAGTGGGAATACGCCGCCCGTGGCAGCGATGGCCGGCGCTATCCCTGGGGTAACGTGAAATTCGGCGCCGCCGGCTTGCGCCAGGCCAATGCCGGGACCATCAAATGTTGCGGCGCTGATGGCGAGGATGGCCACGTGCGCACATCCCCTGTCGGCCGCTACCCGATGGGCCGCTCACCCTTCGGGTTGTTCGACATGGCCGGCAACGTTTGGGAATGGACATCGAGCACATTCCCGGGCCATCCGGAATGGCGAACGCTCAAAGGCGGCGGCTGGGGCAACGATCCATACTGCCTGCGGGCCGCCTACCGGCACGGCAACCGTCCGGTCACGGCTCTGGACATGGTCGGCTTTAGGTGTGTAGCGGATGTGAAATAACGACCGTCATCCTGGCACGCTTTAGAATGACGGATCGCGACTGCTACCCGTAAGGACCCTGCAGGCCCAGTTTGTCCATCAACATGGCATACCTGTTCGATGCCTTGACCAGTTTTGCACCATAGCCTTCGATCAGCTCGGCGCGCCGGTCCGGGTCCTCCATGACCTGCAAACCACCCCAGATCGCGGCAATCTGTTCGGCCAGGTCGCGCAACTCGCCGGCGCAGGCGTCATCGGACATGGCTGCGCTGAGATTATTGCGGGTTGCCTTGCCGACGCCGTTCACCGTCTTGGCGCCGGCATCGCTGTAGCCCTTGGGCAGGTCGCCTTTGAGGTTCATGATTGACTTGTACTGGATAGCATCGAAAATCTGGTCGACCGCCTGTTTGGCGCCCTCGACGCGCGACAGGTGTTCGGTATCGGCCGCCGCATGTGGCAGCAATTCCATCTTGCCGCAATGATTCTTCTCAACCGCCAGATAGGGCACCATCGGTCCGGACAATTCGTCCGTGTCGGCGCTCTTGAAGATATCCGCATCGATGCAGGCATAGGCAACCTTGCCGGTCGTCAATGCACTGTCCAGCGCATCAGCATCGATCACTTCGCCACGGTCGTAATTGATGACGATCGCACCGTCATTGAGCTGATCAAGTACCGAGGCATCGACCAGATTGGCATTGGCGAATTTGCCAGTTTCGGCGTCAAGCGCACCGAGTCCGGTGTGCGGGCTGATGAAATCAGCGCCCCTCGCAGCTTCTTGCGGTGTGGCGGCATACTCAAAGCCTTCCGACAGGATCCAGTCCTGGTGCCGCTCACGGGCATAGATCACCACATCCATGCCGAACGCCCTGGCAATCTTGCCGACCTCGCGGCCGATGTTGCCATAGCCGATCACTGCCAGGCGCTTGCCCTCCAGCTTTTCGGTCGGGAATTCGCACAGGTTCTTGCCGGTGTCGAAATCACAGGCAACGACCCGGTCGTGCAGGACATCGCACGGCAGGTCCGGAGCAACCTTGAGCAGCGCCTTGAACACCATCTGCGCGGTTGCCCGGCTGTTGAAGCTGGGCGTGTTCATCAGCGGTGCCACGCCGCCAATGCCGTTGCCGCCGCCCCAGGAGGCAGAACCCATATTGCCGGTGCCGGCGCCGATCCGCACGCCGCCTTCGTTGAAAACGGACTTTTCCGGCAGGAAGGTCGCCGCAACGATAACCGCATCATACTGGCCTTTGTTGGTTTGCGGCAGCAGCTCTTCGGTGCGGCTGAGGTCAGGCTGATAGAAGAAGTGCAGCTTGCCCTTGGCGAGACTTGCTTCATCCTCAATCGGCCCTTCATGGAAGACGCCGCCTTTGGCTTCGATATGAGCCCGCACTTCGCTGTGATCCGGGTTGCCATTTGCATCGAATTTGAGCCCGACAAGGTCGGCGACCATGATCTTGTAAGCCCGGTCGGGATCATCCTTGCGCTCGCGGCCAGAACCTGAAGCGGCCGCGGCAAAGGTTTCGCCTTCCTTGGCCAGCTCTTCTTCGAGGACGACGATCTTGGCACGGCGATAGGCGTATTCGATGTTGTTGAGGAGGGCGGTGATGTCTTCAACCGGCCGGATACCACCGATCCAGGCACGGTAGTCGCCCGGTGTGCCGGGGAATGCGTTGACATAACGGGCAACATCCAGTCCTGGCTCATGTTCGCCGTTCGGGTGGGTCACGCCCTCATAGGCCAGCACCTGCTTTGAACGGGCAATGATCCGGTTGTGGATATCCGCGTCGGTAATCTCCGCATCATTTATCTTGAGCAGCGTCACCGCCGCGCCGCGCCGCCCGACATCGGCAACACCGAGTTCAACCAGCGGATGGGCATCGACCCATTTGTTGATCGTTTCCCGGTTCAGCTTGGAGCGCTTGTTGAGCTCGGAAACCGATCCGATGCGCCGTTCAGACCGCAGCAACCCGAAGGTGGTCTCGGCAAAGGCCAGAGTTGAATAGGTGTTGATGATCCCGCCGAGCATCTTGTCGGCCTCGGGATCGTAGATCGGCCCGAGATTGACGGTCTTTTCGCCCGACAGCGGCTTTTTGGGATCGACCGGCACGACGATCTTCAGCTGCCGGGCAATCGCCCAGGCCGGATCCTTCTGATTGTCCTCGATCAGCTGCAGCGCCTGAGGTGTGAAAGAGGCCGTGTAATAGCCTGAAATGCCGCCGATCGCCTTCTGGAACGGCATGAACAGACAGCATTTGTCCATCACCTGGCGCACGGTCTGTGCCTTCCAGGGCATCGCGCCCAGCATGGACGTGGCATCGATCACGGCGTGATGCTCAGCCGGGTTCATGCCGATCCAGGCAAGCAGATTGGAGATATCGTCTTCGGTATATGTCGTTGCCCCGGTCGTTTCATGGCCGACACCGACAAACACCTTGATATTCATTGCCGCCAGTTCATCGGCCGACGGGATCGTGCCTTCGGCATCGGTGAAGTGGATACGCTTTTCATCGCCCTTGGCGGCATAGCGCTGCAGTTCAATCAGCTGTGCTCCCCAGGACTGGCGGAAGAACCCGCCGGCATTGGCGGCCTCTGTTTCGGGGGCAGGGGTGTCAACGAACAGATGCTGCGTGGGATCATTGGCGTTCATCATGTGAACCAGGCACACGGTGAAGCCCGAGTGCCCGCCGCCAAGGCCGACGGCCAT
>JABDJG010000378.1 GCA_013002595.1 Hyphomicrobiales bacterium
TCCCATCGCCGTTGCCGCCGTCCTGGTGGTGCTGATCCTGGGCCTGTGGAACATGATGCGCGGCGGCAGCTCCAACACCTCGCAAAAGCTGATGCGCTGGCGCGTCATGCTGCAGTTCGCCGCCGTCTGCCTGATCATGGCCGCAATCTGGTACTCGAGCGGGTAGGGAACTTCTCGTCTCTTGGCGCGTCTTACCAAAATGCTCCCTCTCCCCCTGAGAGGGCGAGGGAGCGCGCATCGCCAAACCGAACCACCCCTCATGACGCACAATTGACAGCGACGTGAATAACATGACCATTGCAACTGCATTACTGCCGGGCGAATTTGACCGGGCCCCCTGAAATTGGAGCGACGGACATAGATGGGACTAGACGTCACAATATGGGCTGCCTTCGGCGCCGGGTTGCTCAGCTTCCTGTCGCCATGTGTCTTGCCGTTGGTGCCGCCCTACCTGTGTTTTCTGGCCGGCGCCGAGCTCGATGACCTGACCGCCGTTGACGGCGACAACGACATTTCATACGGCAAGGTACTTATGGTCGCTCTCACCTTCGTGCTCGGCTTTTCCACCGTGTTCGTCGGTCTTGGCGCGACCGCCTCGGTGTTCGGTCAGCTGCTGCGCGAGCATCTGCAGCTTCTTGCCCAGCTCGCCGGTGTCATCATCATCATTATGGGCCTGCATTTCCTCGGCGTATTCCGCTTTGCCCTTTTGTCCCGCGAAGCGCGCTATCATCATGCCTCGCGCCCGGCCGGCATAGCCGGTGCTTACGCGATCGGCATTGCCTTTGCCTTCGGCTGGACACCGTGCATCGGCCCGGTGCTGGCCGCCATCCTGGCGATTGCCGCCAGCGAAGAAAGTGTCTCGAATGGCGCCTTCCTGCTGTTCATCTACTCGATGGGGCTTGGCGTGCCGTTCCTGCTGGCGGCCCTCGGCATGGAGCGGTTCCTGGAATTCGCCAAAAAATTCCGCCCCTATCTGCCCACCGTGGAAAAAGCCATGGGCGGCCTTTTGGTCCTGACCGGTGTTGCTCTCATGACCGGCGCCATGCAGTCCATGGCCTACTGGCTGCTCGAGGCCTTTCCGGGTCTCGCCAATCTGGGCTGAATCAGCTAGGTCTGCCGTTATGACCTTATTTGAAATCGGCGCCACGCTGCTTGGCCTTTCGGCCGTCTTTGGCTTCATCAACCACTATTGGATAAAGCTGCCGCACACCATTGGCCTGGTGCTGATGGCGCTCGCCGCATCCGCCATGATCATTTTTGCCGATTTGCTGATGCCGCAGTTCGGCATCTCAAGGACCGTCATCGACCAGTTGAACCAGATCGACTTCTCGGCCACGTTGATGGAAGGCATGCTGTCGCTTTTGCTGTTTGCCGGCGCCGTCCATGTCGATCTTGAAGAAATGGCCCAGCGCAAATGGGCGATCAGCATCATGGCAACGTTCGGTGTCATCATCTCGACCTTCCTGGTCGGCGGCATCATGTATTACATCATGCAGCTTGCCGGTGTGCCGATCCCGTTCATCTGGGCGCTGGTGTTCGGCTCGCTGATCAGCCCGACCGACCCGGTCGCCGTGCTCGGCCTGTTGAAGACCGTCAAGATCCCGCCCTTGCTGAAAGCCAAGATCGCCGGCGAATCCCTGTTCAACGACGGCGTCGGCGTTGTCGTCTTTACCATCATGGTCGCCATTGCGCTTGGCGGCGGCGCTGGCGGCGAGGAAGTCGGCGTCCTGACGGTGGTCAAGCTGTTCCTTGGCGAGGCGCTTGGCGGCGCCCTGCTCGGCATCGTCGCCGGCTACATCGCCTATTGGGCGATGCTCAGGATCGATGAACACAACATCGAGGTCCTGATCACCCTCGCCCTGGTGTTCGTGTCATATGCCATCGCGCTCAGACTGCACCTGTCCGGACCGATCGCGGTCGTCATCGCCGGCCTGTTTATCGGCAATCACGGCGCCAAGTTCGCCATGAGCAAAAACACCCGTGAGCATGTCTTCCAGTTCTGGGAGCTGTCCGATGAAATCCTCAACTCGGTGCTGTTCCTGCTGATCGGCCTGGAGGTCCTGGTGGTTTCCCGCGACCTCCTGCATCTGCCGGTCGCCGTTGCCGCCATCCCGGTCGCCCTGCTTGCCCGTTATGTCGCAGTCGCCATTCCGATCAAACTGCTCTCGGTGCGCGAAAAATTCACCGAAGGGTCGATCGCCATCCTGACCTGGGGCGGCCTGCGCGGCGGGATCTCCGTCGCGCTTGCCCTGTCGCTGCCGGCCGGCCCGGAAAAATCGGTCATCCTGGCCGCCACCTATGCCGTCGTCGTGTTCTCGATCGTCGTCCAGGGCCTGACCATGAAACGCCTGGTTGGCCGCTACAATTTCAGGGGCGCCGGCGTCGAGCCGAAAGACTAGAGTATCCGTTGTGATCAAGGGTTGATTTCGGCCCATTTTCGCTGATCGCGAATGAGGGCGTTTGCGATGGTTATCAGCCTTCGCATGATTGCGGTTATGGCGACTTTAGCCGGTTTTCCTGCGTCGATCAGGCTTTGATACTTGGCCTTGAGCTCACGG